>CAYTDH010000400.1:0-1684 GCA_964436325.1 uncultured Tangfeifania sp. | reverse complement strand
GGGAGCCCATTTTGTTGCTGCACTTGATCTGAATCCCCGGAGATTGGAGACGGCCCGGGAATTTGGAGCTGATGCCGTTTTTTCCTCAGTTCAGGAAATGGAAAGGGAAATCCCTGGCAGCGATTTGCCTTCGGGATTTCATGCTGCACTGGATTTTAGCGGGGTTGCCCCGGTAATGGAGGAAACACTGAAAAACCTTACCATTGGCGGAACCGCCGTTTGGGTCGGGGCTACGCATCCCCAGCGTAACCTTCAGGTGAATGCTGAAAAGGTGATCCGGAACCTCTGGACCATAAAAGGATTACACAACTACAACCAAGCAGACTTTGTGGCAGCTGTTCATTTTATCGAAAACCATCACAGCGATTTTCCTTTTGAATTGCTGGTGCACGATAAGTTTACCCTGGAACAGGCAAACGAAGCATTTGACTATGCCCTGAAAGAAAATCCTTACAGGGCGGGAATCAGAATTAATCACATTAAAAATCATAAAAATGAGTAATATTCAACTGGTCGTGTTCGACCTTTCAGGAACAACCGTAGAAGATGACAATGCCGTAGCAAAATGTTTACACCAGGCAGCCGTGGAATATGGCCTGGATGTTCCACTGGTGGAGTTTCAGAAAACCATTGGAACCAACAAAATTCATTTGTATGAGTATATGATTGCCCGCAGCAGGGGGCAGGAAGTGAAAATCGAGGATTTCGAAAAGTACGATTTCCCGGAAATACGGGAGGAGGCCATGAAAATTTTTGACCGTTATTCGGTGATCATGCTCGATTATTACGAAAAGAATGTGAAAGCCATGCCCGGGGCAGAAGAAACCTTTAAGTGGTGTCACGAAAATGGAATAAAAGTGGCCACCGATACGGGTTTTCACCGGAATGTGAATCAGGCTATTATCGAAGGGCTGGGGTGGTTGAAAAACGGCTTGATAGATTTGTCGGTTGATGTTGAAAATACAGGTGGAACAGGCCGTCCGGCTCCTTACATGATATTTCATGCTATGCAGCAATTGGACATTCAGAGTGTTCATGAAGTGGTAAAAATAGGGGATACCCCTGCTGATCTGTTATCCGGGAAAAACGCCGGTTGTGCCGGGAACATCGGTGTCTTAAGCGGTGCCAATACGGCTGAAACCCTTTCAAAATATCCGCACACCCATATTCTCGATGACGTCAGCCAGTTACCCGGGGTCATTCAGGGGGGGCTTTAACTGTGTGAAAGACCTCATCTCCCGTGTCAATCCAGGAATTTAATTGTTTTCACATTGTTTAACATGAAGGTGGAATAATAATTTTTTGTTTTCCCCGTTTTTTTGAACAGGAAGGCGAAAGTTCAGTCCACTTTATCAGAAACAATTCGGTATTGCCTTCCGTTATAAGAGGGGCGCCTGGCGTCCCTCTTTTTCATTGGAAGTATGGAAAAATTTCAGAACGAACAGCATTTCAGGGAACTTTGCGACTGGGTGGCAGACAGGGATTCCCGCTTTCAACCGATTATCGAAGCGTTTGGTTACCCGCCTTTGTGGTACCGGCCACCCGATTTTTCTACCCTTGTTCTGACCATCCTCGAGCAGCAAGTCTCACTCGCTGCCGCCCGGTCCATGTTTAACCGGCTTGTTCAACGCGTGGAATCATTGACACCGCTCAATGTGCTGCAACTCGATGAGTCCGGTCTTCG
>CAYTDH010000399.1:0-4458 GCA_964436325.1 uncultured Tangfeifania sp. | reverse complement strand
CAAAACATATCGAGACTTCAGAAGAGCTGGCTTTTTCGGCACCCCTGTTTGCCGATTGCACCGGCGACGGAACGATTGGCTTTTTGGCCGGGGCTGATTATGCTATGGGCCGCGAAGGCCGCGATGAATTTAACGAACCCACTGCGCCTGAGCAGTCGGACGATATGACAATGGGTGCATCGGTTCAGTGGTACTCTTTAGAAGAAAACAAGCCACTTGATTTTCCTGTTTTTGAATATGGTGTGGATTTCAACGAAGAAAACACCGAAAAAGTAACCATGGGCGAATGGACCTGGGAGACAGGAATGAACTTCGACCAGATAACGGAATTTGAACGTATCCGCGATTATGGTCTGCTGGTGGTTTATTCCAACTGGTCGTTTCTGAAAAATTTCAGTTCGGTAAAAGATGAATATAAAAACCGGAAGCTGGAATGGGTGGCCTATATTGCCGGCAAACGTGAATCGCGCCGGTTGCTGGGCGATCATATACTTACAGAAAATGACCTTGTTGATTATGTGATTTACCCGGATGCTTCGGCGCCAACTACCTGGACCATCGACCTGCATTATCCTGATCCTGAAAACACCAAACATTTTCCCGATATGGAATTTAAGTCTATTGCCGTTCATAAAACAATTCACCCGTACCCGATACCTTACCGCTGTTTTTATTCCCGAAATGTAGACAATTTGTTTATGGCAGGACGTAATATTAGTGTAACACACGTAGCGCTGGGCACCGTTCGTGTAATGCGCACCACCGGTATGATGGGCGAGGTTGTGGGAATGGCCGCATCGGTTGCATCAAGGCATAATACTAATCCGCGCGGGGTGTACCAAAATCATTTGGATGAATTGAAAGCCCTTATGAAAAAAGGGGTAGGCAAATACGATGTTGAAAATGTGCAGAATTATAATGAGGGCAGGACTTTGGGACCGAAAAATGAGTAGATACTGTTGGGTGAATAACCCTTCAAGGTTTTTAAATGCCTTGTAGGGTTTAAAAACAATCTGATTAAATATGATGATAATTTATAAAGCAAAATACTTTCTCCCGTTTCTGATGGCATTTGGAATTCTGATTTTTACCGGTTTTTCAGGGACTTTCCCGGAACGCCCGGAAACCGGTTTCCGGGCTATGGAAGGCACATTGGTTACTCATCATTTTATAGATCAAACCGATTCACTTTCCGGACCGGAACTTTTTGAATTACAGGATGAAAATGGCCTGCCCATCTGGTTTGGCCGGTATATTTTTAAAGATGTTTGTATATCAGGAGAATGTAAAATGATTCGTCTGTGGCTGTTTTGGGACGGTGCAGGAAATTACCTTGGAACAGAGATTCCGAAAGATGAACCTCTCACAAAATCGGACCATACCAAATTTGAACCGGAAGATTACAAAAAACTGGATGACATCCTTGGAGACACGGCATCCATTTTAAAGACCCTCAAACAGGAAGATTTAATTGTCATACCCGATTCAATTGATCCTTATAAGGCATATGATGTGGATGGTTACACGGCAGCTACACAGCCGGCCCTTGCCGAGGTGGTAGTTAAAGATGCCGTTTACACTTGTCATACTTTGTGGCACACAGTTTACGGGCCCGTTCAAACTAAAATCCATCAAATTCTGGAAGACCGATTAAGTGTAAAGTTCCTTGCCAAAATGTTTGATAGTCAAAAACCGGAATATATTTCATGGGCCATCGAAAGTGTAGGAAAACATCCGGAATACCATGCCGGTTTTTATTCGCAAATTATGGAGTTCATCAGTTCAGAAAATTCTGCTTTGGCAGATGAGGCACTCAGTTATTTTCAGCCGGAACTGTTGGCAGATACAACAATTCAACTACAACTCATACAGGTTATGCCTGGTGCGGATACAAGCATAAAATATGAAATCCTCTGGAAATTTACAGGTCTTGGGCAGATTCATCCAAAAGCTGTGGTAAATCTTTTGAAAATGTTTGTCAGTCAGGAATTAAGCGTTGGAACCTACAATTTAATTCTGAGGCTGATTACTCCGGAACATTTAAATGACTACGAACAAATTGTGCAAATTTTAAATAACCTGTTAGAAGATGAAAACGGGTATATCAGGAACCTGACAAAAAGAACTTTGGATGAAAAGAATAAAACGATTTTCAAATAATACCAGTCTGTTTTGCTGTAAAATGAACTGAAACCCGATAAATTATGATTACGCTTCTTTTATCTATCATCATTTTAATATTTGGATATTTTGTTTACTCCAAATACATCGAGCGGGTATTTGGCGCCGATGAAAACCGACCAACACCGGCGGTTACCATGACCGATGGCGTGGACTACATTCCCATGCCGTGGTGGAAGGTTTTCCTGATTCAGTTTCTGAACATTGCCGGACTGGGACCTATTTTCGGGGCAGTGGCAGGAGCCATGTGGGGCCCGGCAGCATATCTTTGGATAATCCTGGGTGCAGTATTTGCCGGCGCTGTGCACGACTATTTCTCAGGCATGCTTTCCATCAAACATAAAGGGCTGAGCATTACTGAAATTATAGGCATTTACCTGGGAACAACCACCAAACAAATCATGCGGGCATTTACTGTTTTATTAATGGTAATTGTGGGCGCCGTTTTTATTTTGGGCCCGGCAAAAATTCTGGCCGGTTTAACGCCCGATTATGCTACCATGACTTTCTGGGTATGGATTGTTTTTGGTTATTATATTCTTTCAACACTTTTACCTATTAACAAGGTAATTGGCCGTGTATATCCCATTTTCGGATTTGCCCTGGTCTTTATGGCAGTGAGTTTAATTATTGCCTTGTTTGCCCAGGGATTCCAGATTCCTGAACTTTCATTGGGTAACTTTAAAAACTTTCACAACCAGGCCGGTGATTTCCCCATTTTCCCCATGTTGTTTATTACCATTGCCTGTGGGGCCATTTCAGGGTTTCATGCCACACAGTCTCCCCTGATGGCCCGGTGCCTGGAAAACGAAAAACTGGGCCGCAGGGTATTTTACGGCGCTATGATTACCGAAGCAGTGGTTGCCATGATTTGGGCCTCCATCAGCATGAGTTTTTTTGGCGGAATACGCGAACTGAATGAAATTATGGTTGAACACCAGGGAAATGCGGCCTGGGTGGTAAACGAATCGGCCAATGTGCTGCTTGGAAAATTCGGGGCGTTTCTGGCTATTCTCGGCGTGGTGGCGGCGCCTATCACTTCCGGCGACACAGCCTTCCGAAGCGCCCGTCTGATTGTTTCCGACTTTCTGAAACTCAAACAGGGACCGATTAAGAACAGATTGGTGATTAGTATTCCTCTTTTTGCCATCGGATTCTTTCTCACCCAAATTAATTTCGATGTTATCTGGAGGTATTTTGCATGGGCGAACCAAACCCTGGCAACTGTTGTGCTTTGGACCATCACCGTTTACCTGGTCAAATACAAAAAGAACTACTGGATTACGTTAATTCCCGCGTTATTTATGACGGCAGTCATTTCAACATACCTTTTCCTGGCGCCGGAAGGTTTTCATCTTTCAAAAGCGGTTTCCTATTCGGTAGGGATTGGAATTACAATCTTGTCTGCAATATTATTTAGTGTCTTTTATAAAAAACAAAAATAATTGAACTAATTCATTAACTGTTATAACATTAAAACAATCATGCCAAAATTCAAACTTTCTCTAATGATGCTCCTTCAATACATGATGTATGCTGTTTGGTGGGTTCCGCTGGCGGCGTACCTTACCAACCTGGAAGTGAGCAGCACCCAAAAAGCGCTTATTTTGAGTTCCATGGCCATCGGCTGCATGGCTTCACCACTTGTAGGCATGCTGGCCGATCGGTTTTGGCCGGCTCAAAAAGTACTGGCCGGTTTGAATTTTGTTCATGCGCTTATGCTGCTATGGGCTGCTACAGCAAATAATCCTGACATATTATTCATCAGTTTATTGATGGCTATGCTGGCCTACATGCCTTCGTGGAGTTTGACTTCTTCGATTGCAATGGTTCACCTGCCATCGGAAGATTTTCCGAAAGTGCGGGTTTTTGGATCCATCGGATGGGTAGCATCAGGGATATTCAGTTTAATCTTCATAAAATTGTTGAACATCGACTTCGATGGAACGCACCTTCCGTTTTACTGCGGAGCCGGGGTGAGTTTTGTGGCCGTGTTCCTGAACCTGTCGCTGCCCGATACGCCACCACTGGCAAAGGGGAAAAAAGCCACACTTGCCGAGGCTTTCGGACTGGGAACCCTGCAACTGATGAAAGACCGGAATTTCGCTCTTTTTATCCTCTTTTCCTTTCTTTCCCTCATTCCTTTTGCCATGTACTATTCCTATTTTTCTGAGTTTCTGCTGAACATTGACACCAAATACATTTCCATTACCATTAACTGGGGTGTACTGGCCGAAATGGGTTTTTTACTGCTGGTTCCTCTGGCAATAAAAAAAT
>CAYTDH010000398.1:980-4488 GCA_964436325.1 uncultured Tangfeifania sp. | reverse complement strand
TCGAAGACGAAGTAGTAGCCTGGGCACAAAAAATGCAGGAGCACAGTCCGCTGGCACTGCGCATGCTCAAACTGGGCCTCAACGCCGAACTCGACGGACAGGTGGGAATACAAGAGTTTGCCGGAAATGCCACGCTGCTTTACTACCTCACCGAGGAAGCACAGGAAGGAAAAAATGCATTTCTGGAGAAACGAAAACCCGATTTCCAGAAATATCCCAGGTTCCCGTAAAACAAGACTTTGAAATATTACCATTAGGTAAGTTACCTAAAAGTAACTTACCTAATTGTAACTTGCGTTTTTATTAACTATATTTGTAACAAAAATATAAAATGGAAACGCCATTTGTTTTCGGAAGATTAGCCATAAAAAAAAATTTCACCAACAGGGAAGAAGAAAGAAAAAGACTCATCAATAATTTTTTGATGCTGGTAAATACCACGCTCATTTCGCCACGGCGCTGGGGAAAATCCTCATTGGTTGAAAAAGCGGCTGGTGAAGCGGGAAAGTCGGATAAAAATCTCAGATTTTGTTTTATCGATGCTTTCAATGTTCGGACGGAAGAACAGTTCTATCAGTTGCTTGCTACAGAGACACTTAAAGCTTCAGCGACAAAACTCGAAACGCTGTTTGAAAATACAAAAACGTTCATGGGTAAATTTTTTCCCAAATTATCTTTCAGCCCTGACAATCAAAATGAATTGTCGCTTAGCCTCGACTGGAAAGAAGTGAAAAAGCAACCCGATGACATTTTGAATATGGTAGAAAAAATAGCCGTTGCCAAAGATTGGAAGATAGTTGTTTGCATCGATGAATTTCAAAACATTGCAACATTTGAAAATCCGGTGGCTTTCCAGAAAAAACTGAGGGCCAACTGGCAAAAACACCAACACACCGCATATTGCTTATATGGCAGCAAACGTCACATGCTCATGAATGTTTTCACCGATTCATCCATGCCATTTTATAAGTTTGGCGACCTGATGTTCCTTGAAAAAATAAAAAAAGAGGATTGGATCAAATTCATTACAAAACGATTCAGAGATACGAAAAAATTAATTTCAAAGGACAATGCAGGTTTAATTGCCGATTTGGCTGAATGCCACCCATATTATGCTCAACAACTGGCCCAGCAATGCTGGTTTCGATCCAGTGACGAATGCAGTGAAGAAACGATTTATAAAGCACACGAAGGGATCGTTGATCAGCTAAGCTTACTTTTTCAATCAAAAACCGAAGAATTGACCAACTCCCAGATTAATTTTTTAAAAGCATTACTCAGTGAAGTTGCTCAATTCAGTTCAAAAGAAACAATGGCTGAATTCAATATGGGAACTTCTGCCAACGTTGTGAAGATTAAAAAAACGTTGGAGAACAAAGAAATAATCGATATTCGCGGCAATGAAATTTCGTTGCTCGACCCAATGTATAAAAGTTGGCTGAAAACCCGTTATTTTAAATTGAAATAAGGCATGGCAACACCAAAATCCTGGATAAAAGCAGCCCGCCCGCGGACCCTTCCGCTTGCCCTATCAGGAATTATTATGGGGTGCGGACTGGCATGGTTTTACGACGCCATTGATGCCACCGTGAGTGTGCTGGCCATTGTCACCGCCACACTCATCCAGGTTTTTTCGAACTTTGCCAACGATTACGGCGACAGCCAGCGCGGAACCGACAATGAATTCCGGCTCGGCCCCACCCGAACCGTGCAAAGCGGTGAAATCAGCAACAAAGAGATGGAAACCGGGATGATTGTAGTGGGCGGTCTCAGTTTCTTATCGGGCATCTGGCTGGTTTATGCCGGAACCTGGCACCACTCAAAAACCGCGTTTTTGGGTTTTATCGCACTGGGCATTCTTTCGCTGATTGCCGCCTATTTTTACACCGCCGGAAAAAAATCGTACGGCTACATCGGGCTGGGCGATTTGTTTGTCTTCCTGTTTTTTGGATTGCTGCCTGTGCCGGGTGTGTTTTTTTTGAATGCCGGATTCCTGCCGGATTCTGTTTTTCTTCCGGCGCTTACCATCGGATTTTTCAGCACCGGCGTGCTGAACCTCAACAACACCCGCGACATTGAAAACGACCGCAACTCCGGGAAAATTACCATCCCGGTACGGATTGGTGTACAAAATGCCCGTTTTTACCACCTGACGCTGATTTTGGCAGGATGGCTGTTTGCCCTCCTGTTTACACTGAACCATTTTCATTCGCTGTGGCAACTCATCTACTGGATAACATTCCCGGTTTTCATGCTTGATTTACATAAAATTTTCCGCATCCGGAATGAAAAAGAACTCGACCCGTTTCTGAAACGGCTGGCACTTTCCACGCTGGCTTTCACTTTGCTTTTTTGCTTCGGTTTAATCTTTTCAGGGAAATGAAAGCACGGTATAAAAAATATGAACTGCAGTTTAAGCGTCCGGCATCCACATCGCGCGGAACCTATGTAACGCGCACTGTATGGTACCTGTTCCTGGAAGAAAACGGGAAAACAGGAATCGGTGAATGCGCCCCGCTCCCCGGTCTCAGCACCGAAACACCCGAAGAGGTGGAAAAGTTGCTAAACGAAATTTCCGCCAATCCATCGTCTTTTATTGAGAATGCAGAAGCGGTAAAAAATGTTTCATCGGTGCGGTTTGCCCTCGAAATGGCCTGGCAGGATTTAAAAAACGAAGGCCGTCAAATTCTTTTCCCCTCTGATTTTACCAACGGAAATAAAGGAATCCCTGTCAATGGGTTAATCTGGATGGGCCATACCGAATTCATGCTGCAACAAATCAAGGAAAAACTGGACGCCGGATTTCGCTGCATCAAGCTGAAAATTGGCAGCCTCAATTTTGATAAGGAGCTGGAAATCCTCGGTAGCATTCGGAAAAAATTCGACGCCAGCCAGGTTACCTTACGGGTAGATGCCAACGGCGCTTTTAACCCGGATGAAGCCATAGAAAAACTTCAAAAGCTGGCACAATACCAGGTTCACTCGATTGAGCAACCCATTTCCGCCGGGCAGTGGAAAAAAATGACTGGAATTTGTAAAGAATCACCCATACCAGTAGCGCTGGACGAAGAGTTGATTGGCATTCACGATAAAAACGAAAAAGAGAAGTTACTCAATACAATCCGACCACAATATCTTATATTGAAACCCAGTCTGCACGGCGGATTTTCAGGATGCGAAGAGTGGATTGAACTGGCAAAAAACCGTTCGGTTGGCTGGTGGATAACTTCTTATCTGGAATCTGATGTAGGGTTAAATGCCATCGCCCAGTGGACGTTTCAGCAAAATGCAAAAGGTCACCAGGGACTGGGAACCGGCCAGCTGTTTACCAACAACATTCCTTCGCCGCTCGAAATCCGGGGTGAAAAGTTGTGGACTAATTCTAAAAAGATCTTCAACTTTCCTGAAAATTTCTTTCGCCCATGAATCTTTTCCCGGAACATATCATAGTGGACGGAATCCGCAATCCGGTTAAGGATTTCATTCAAAACAAAAAGCCGGAAACAAG
>CAYTDH010000398.1:0-970 GCA_964436325.1 uncultured Tangfeifania sp. | reverse complement strand
ATTCCGAAGAAAATTTTATTGAAGTAAGAACCTCGGGAAGCACCGGCACCCCAAAAATCATTCGTTTAAAAAAGGAATTTGTAGCCAAAAGTGCGCGGCGTACCCTGCAGTTTTTTGAACTGAAAAAAAACGATCGCATTCTTCTCTGCCTGCCCATGCAATACATTGCCGGCAAACTGATGGTTGTCCGTGCGTTGCTGGGTGAACTTGATCTGCATCTCACCGAACCAACTTCCAATTTTACTTTTCTGAAAAAAGAAAAATTTAGGTTTGCTGCGATGGTACCCAACCAGGTGGCAAAAATATTAAAAGCAGAATCCACACCGGGAGAATTATTGGAAAGTATTGAAAAGCTGCTGATTGGCGGCTCTTCGATTCCGGATTTGCTTGAAAAAACGTTGCAAAAAGTTTCCACGGCGTGTTATTCCAGCTACGGAATGACCGAAACCGCCACCCACATTGCGCTGCGAAAAATCAATGGCGCCGATGCCGATGGTTGGTACCACTGTCTGGAAAACATCCGCGTGGATTTATCTTCTGAAGGATGCCTGCAGATTTTCCTGCCCGGCCTGCAAAACCAACCCCTGCGAACCACCGACCTCGCCGAACTGAAAGATGAAAAAACCTTTCGGATTTTGGGACGAGCCGACAATGTCATTATCTCCGGCGGCATAAAATTTTCGCCCGAGCAATTGGAAAAAAAACTGGACCCATTTATTATGGAACCGTTCCTGATTTCTTCTTTGCACCATGAATCACTGGGCCAGCAACTGGTTTTGATAGTGGAAGGAAAAAAGAACAAAGAAACGATGGAAAAGCTAAATGAAATGTGCAGGCAACAACTTAGCAGATACGAACAGCCCAAACAGATTATTTTTAAAGATAAATTGCCCCGGTTGCCCAATGGAAAAATCGATCGATTGAATGTTTGACATGCTCTCCTTTAAAAGAAATGCCAAAAATCACTAAA
>CAYTDH010000397.1:0-4520 GCA_964436325.1 uncultured Tangfeifania sp. | reverse complement strand
TTAAAATGATTGCTACCAATGATGTGCATTTTACCAATGCTGAAGATGCAGATGCCCATGACCTGCTTATTTGTCTGAATACAGGAAAAGACATTGATGACCCTTCCCGGATGCGGTATACCAAACAGGAGTGGTTTAAAACGCAGGAGGAGATGAACGCTCTGTTTTCTGATCTTCCTGAAGCCCTGTCGAATACTGCTGAGATTGTGGAGAAGGTCGAGGATTTTGAACTGGATTCTGACCCTATCATGCCCTTTTTCCCCATTCCCAGTGAGTTTGGAACCGAAGAGGAGTTTAAAAAGGAGTACCCGGAAGCCGCTCTTATTGAGGAGTATGGAGAAGAGGCTTTTACTCGCATGGGAGGGTACGAGAAAGCCATCAGGGTTAAGAGGGAGTCGGCCTATTTAAGGCACCTTACTTATAAGGGGGCAGAAAAACGTTACGGGAAACCTGTGCCGGAAGATGTTTCCAAACGGCTCGATTTTGAGCTCAACACCATAAAACAGATGGGATATCCCGGGTATTTCCTTATTGTCCAGGATTTCATTAATGCTGCACGGGAGATGGGTGTGCTTGTTGGTCCTGGACGTGGTTCAGCCGCCGGGGCTGCTGTTTCCTATTGCACCGGAATTACCAACATCGATCCCATAAAGTATGATTTGCTTTTCGAACGTTTTTTAAATCCCGACCGGATTTCGCTTCCTGATGTGGATATTGATTTCGATGACGACGGCCGTCAGCTTGTTTTGGATTACGTTACGGAAAAATACGGGGAGGATAAGGTCGCTCACATTTGTACTTTTGGTACCATGGCCACAAAACTGGCCATACGCGATGTAGCCCGGGTATTGAAACTTCCGTTGCCCGAAGCCGACCGCCTGGCCAAACTGGTTCCTGATGCCCCCAAAATGACTTTTGAAAAGGCATTTAAAGAAAATCCGGCCCTAAAGAAAGAGAAGACATCATCTAACCCTCTGATTGCCAAGACCATAAAATTCGCAGAGACGCTCGAGGGGTCTGTAAGACAAACCGGTGTGCATGCTTGTGGTATCCTCATCAGCCGGGATCCGTTGACTGATCATATTCCGCTGATGCCCACTAAAGATGGGGAAAATTTGCCTACCACCCAATACGATGGCCGTTTTGTGGAGGATATCGGGTTGCTAAAGATGGATTTTCTGGGGTTGAAAACCCTTTCCATTATAAAAGAAACCCTGGAGAACATTAAATTTTCGAAGGGAATTGATATCGATGTTGAGAAGATTCCATGGGATGATGAAAAAACGTTTGAGCTGTTTAGCCATGGCGAAACAACCGCTATTTTTCAGTTTGAGTCGGATGGAATGAAAAAACATCTGAGGGACCTCAAGCCCAACCGGTTTGAAGATTTGGTGGCGATGAATGCCCTCTACCGGCCGGGCCCCATGGAATACATTCCCAGCTATATTGCCCGGAAACACGGAAGGCAGAAAGTGGATTACGACCTGCCCATGATGGAAACGTATTTAAGTGAAACCTATGGAATTACGGTATTCCAGGAGCAGGTTATGCTGCTTTCGAGATTGCTCGCTAATTTTACCCGCGGCGATTCCGATACGTTGCGAAAGGCCATGGGAAAGAAAATTACCTCTTTGATGAATAAACTCAAGGTGAAATTTGTTCAGGGATGTAAGGCCAATATGAAGTTTGTGGATGAGTGCACTCTTGTAGGAAAAAAGCCGGAGGATGTTATTGAAAAGATATGGAAGGACTGGGAAGCTTTTGCTTCCTATGCATTTAACAAATCGCACTCGGTATGTTATGCTCACATAGCTTATCAAACGGGATACCTCAAAGCCCATTATCCGGGGGAATTCATGGCTGCCAACCTAAGCCGGAATCTTAACAATATTACGGAAATAACCAAACTGATGACGGAATGCACACGTATGGGAATTCATGTACTGGGTCCTGATGTGAATGAGAGTTTTATCAAGTTTACTGCCAATAAAAACGGGAATATTCGGTTTGGAATGGCTGCCATTAAAGGTGTTGGTTCGGGCGCTGCCAAAGATATCATCGAGGCACGTGAAAGCCATGGTAAATTTAAAACCATTTATGATTTTGTTGAAAATGTAAATCTGCAAACGGTTAATAAAAAAAATATGGAAGCCCTCGCTATGTCCGGGGCTTTTGACAACCTTAAGGAGATAAAGCGGAGCAGCTTTTTTGCCGGAGAAAATGAAAATGACAGCTCCACCTTTATTGAGAAAATGATACGCTACGGCAACAAAATCCAGAGCGAGAATCAGAGCATGCAGCAGAGTTTGTTTGGCGATACAGGTGCCCACTCTGTGGTGAAAAAGCCTGCAATACCCGAAGTGGAGGAGTGGCCCAAGATTGTATTGCTGGAGAAAGAGAAAAACCTTATCGGCATCTATTTAACTGCCCATCCGCTGGATGATTATAAACTTGAAATTGAGAACTTTTGCTCACGGGATGTGGGGTTGAAAGATATTAAAAATGATATCGAAAAATACAAAAACCGGGAGTTTACCTTTGGCGGAATGGTTATTTCAGCCCGCGAGGGAACATCCAAAAATGGAAAACCCTTCAGCACACTGACCCTCTCGGATTATACCGATTCCTACGAGTTTTTCTTCTTCGGTCAGGATTATGTGAATTTTCACAACTATTGCAAAACAGGGTTGTTTATTCTGGTTAAAGGAATGGTGCGGCAGCGGTTTAACAGCGATTCCTATGAGTTTAAGGCCCAACACATTGAATTGCTCTCGGAAGTTCGGAAAAATTACGTGAAAAGTGTCACCATAAATTTACCCCTGGACATGATCAACGATCCCGTAATTGAAGAGATTGAGAAGCTGGCTCAAAACAATAAGGGAAAAGCGTTGTTAAAATTCAATGTTTATGATCCGGAAAGCAATTTGTACATTCATTTGTTTTCCCGGACAAACAGAATACGGTTTTCCGATGATTTTTTAAAGTTTTTTGAAGGAAAGTCTGCTATTGGTTATAAAATTAATTGATTAATTTTGCCGCATAAATTGAAGTAAATTATTAATAATAAAACAGTTGAATTATGGCTTTAGAAATTACCGATGCCAACTTTGAAGAGTTGGTTATAAACTCAGACAAACCGGTTATGCTGGATTTTTGGGCAGTGTGGTGTGGTCCCTGCCGGATGATTGCTCCCATTGTTGAAGAAATGGCTGAAGAATACGAGGGGAAAGCAGTCATCGGCAAGGTCGATGTGGACTCCAATCCCAATGTGGCCATGAAATACGGAATCCGGAATATTCCGACCACCCTTTTTGTAAAAGGCGGGGAAGTGGCCGATAAACAGGTAGGAGCCGCTCCGAAAAAAGTTTTTACCGAGAAACTGGATGCCCTGCTTTAACGCAAAAAAATCACCGGGAGCGTATTGCCTTCCGGTGATTTTTTATTTTTTTAGAGCTATTGAAGAATATATTTGACATAGAACAGTTTCATCAGTTCGATAATCTTGGACTTATTGCCCGTGCAGTGGTAGAGGGGTTTATTACCGGTCTTCACCGGAGCCCTTTCCATGGTTTTTCGGTAGAATTTGCCGAACACAGGTTATACAACCAGGGGGAATCGACCAAGCATATTGACTGGAAGCTTTTTGGCAGAACCGACAAGCTTTTTGTGAAACAATACGAGGAAGAAACCAACCTTCGGTGCCAATTGGTTATTGATACCTCTTCCTCGATGCTTTTCCCGTATTTTAAGGGGAAAAGACACCTCCAAAATAAACTTGCCTTTTCGGTATATACCGCTGCGGCATTAATATACCTGATGCGCAAACAACGCGATGCCGTTGGGCTTACCCTTTTTTCCGATGAAATTGAGTTTCACACAACGCCCCGGATATCCTCGGTGAATGCCGAGCTGATGTATCGCCAACTTTCGGAGTTAATCAAGCCTGAAAATGCCCATCTCCGTAAAAAAACCAATACGACCGATGTCCTTCACCAGATTGCGGAAAACATACACAAACGGTCGCTGATTATTCTTTTCAGTGACATGATCGACAGCAGGGAGACCGATGAGCTGTTTTCTGCACTTCAGCACCTCCGGTATAACAAGCATGAGGTCATTCTTTTTCATGTTACTGACCACCAGCAGGAACGTGCCTTTCATTTTAGTAACCGCCCCCACAAATTTGTAGACCTCGAAAGCGGGCAGGTGGTAAAGTTTAATCCCCGGGAAGTTAAGGACCATTATGTTTCCACTGTTCAGTCTTACTTTGATGATCTAAAGGTGAAATGCGGGCAGTATCAGATTGACCTTGCCGAGGCGGATATCAATAAAGACTTCCGGGAGGTTTTGCTTTCTTACCTGGTGAAGCGAAAGAAGTTATATTAGTGTCATGTCAACTTTGAACTGTCATTTCGAATCCCTCCCTAAAATTTCTTTGGGCATAATGAGTAAATGACAGATGAAATATTCCTGTCATCGTCCAAAGGACTGTCATTTCGACGACGCAGGAGGAGAAATCT
>CAYTDH010000396.1:0-4529 GCA_964436325.1 uncultured Tangfeifania sp. | reverse complement strand
ACCAGATTATCGCTAAACCGGCTGACCGGATCAATGTATTCGGTGCAGCCGGACTGTCCGGCCGGACACAGGCCTGCCCAGTAGTGGCCTGAGCTGTCTGTCGGCTGATAGACCTCCCTGCCCTGGCCGCCGTAGCCAAAGGTCTCGCCGGGATCAGTGCCGCATTCGTAATCATTCGTGTCCGGGATGCAGCTGTAGCGGCACTCGCCCTCTACGCACGCCTGGTGCTCGGGGCAGGGGCTGGACTGCGAACAGGCGCCGGCCCCGGAAAGTCCGCAGTCGGCATGGTCAAGGCAGACATTGTTCTCATTGCCCTGCGCGATGCTGCCGTCCGCGCTTCCGTCATCGCAGCGCTTGACCTGCTTCCGGTACCAGGAATACATATTATCGCCTCCGGCCGTGCTGCCCTGGCGCCACTGGCAGACCTGGCCGCCGGGATCCTTGAAATAGGATATGCCTTCCCCGGTTGACCATTCCCGGCAGCCGACCTCGCTGTTATCGCAGACAATACGGGGGTATTCCTCCGGGTCATTAAGCAGGTAAACAGGCTCATAAAAAACATCGTCTATGTAATGGTAGGGCTCGCCCAAAAGCTGGCAGCCCTTTTGCCCGGAATTGCAGGTTTTATCCTCGTCATAAACCAAATAAACATATTCGTCTCCGGGAACGGTTATGCCCTGGTGGTCATGATCTTCAAACCCGGAATAATTATGGGTATCTATTGCCTGCTCGCAGCCGACTGCCGAATCCTGGCAGAGCCGGGAAAAACGCCTTAAATAATGGGTTTCTCCGTCCTCGGTAGAATAGCCGGCGCATCCCAGGTTATGGGCCGCTCCGGCCGGATCGCCCGCTATGTCCCGGAAACAGGAATCCGGGGTATTCCAGGAATCCTTGATCAGGTAGTAGCGGTCGGTTATCTCAAGCAGGCGGATGTCGTCAATATGGAAGCCTGTATCAGCCTGTATGTAGATCCTTTGGTCCGGCGGGACCTGGAAATCCGTTCCGTCGCCAGGGGTCGGGTCGGATAACGAGGCCAGGTCAAAACGATAGATCCGCCATTCATGGCCCAGGGTCCGGGCCTGCGAGCCGCTCTGGTCCTCCTGGTCCACCACAAAAGGGCTGTCCGGCTCGGATCCGTTGTCAAAGCCGACCTCTGTGATCCTGCCCCCGGAGTTGCTCCTGGCCAGGAACCGGATGGTATAGGATTTGTCCTTTTTGACATTGGTCCCGACCTGCAGGCTGATGCGGCGGCTGCCGCCGGCAACCTCCAGGGACTGGCCGCCGGCGCGCAGGGAAACATTGACCAGGTCAATGCCGGTGCCGCCTTCGCCTTCCCAGCCCCGAGTGCTGCCCTCGAATCCGGAATTGGCTATCTCGCGCACATTATTGCCCTCGCTGCCGCTGTATTCCCGGCACCCGGCCTGGGAAGCCGAACATCTGACCCCTTCGTCCGGTACGCCCATATAGATGCAGGCATTGTGCTGGCTATTCCACTCTCCCCCGTTTTGGCACAGTATGCAGCGGCCGTTATCCGCGTCAAAATGCACGTCATTATTGGAATTCGGCAGCTCGGAACGGTCATCGCATTCTGCCGCGGTATCGATATCCGAACCGTCCGAATGCTTTACCACGTTCAGCTCGGTGCGGCGGTAAGGGTGGCAATTTTCCGAACAGGCTACGGTCCGGGAATACAAATGATAGGAAATATCGCCTTCGCTGTTGTAAAATTCCCGGCAATCCGGGTTGTAGCTCGGGTCTGAAGGCGGCAAATTGTAAATATCAGAGCTGCATTCGCTTCCGTCATAAGAGGTTACAGCCGGGTCATTGTCATAGGAAACCGGATCTGACGCGTCATCAGCATCGTTATCCTCTGCCAAATTGAAAACCTTGAGCTGGTAGCCGGACTCTTCCGAGCCTTCCCAAGTATAGAAAGCGGCGCATTCGGCATCCGGATCATCCGGCTTGACGCACTGCCGAAGATAAGAATAGTATTCCCTAGCCTCTGCCCCGTAGGCCATCTCCCCTTCCCCTTCCCCAGGATCGCCTACTTTATCCAGGTTGGTAAATTCATCGCAGCCGACAGCCTGGATGCCGCATCTCTGGCCGGTCCTGGGAATAAAATAGGCAGGCTTGGACGAGCTGAACTCGGTCCTGGACTGCAGATAGTTGTCATAACCGGCGCATTCGGACGGACAGTAATCGCCAGCGCTGACCTGGGCCGGTATTTGCAGGCTGCTATTGGCAGCGGTGTAATAGCGGCAGCCCACGTCGTCCTGGTTGCAGAACCGGGCGAACTGGCCGCAGGCAGCCGGCCGGTCCTCCTGGAAGTCGTAATTGGCGCCCGGGGAAACATAGCATTCGTTTTCCAGGTATTCAGGCAGGAGCCTTTCGTAAACCAGCCCTTCTTCCCGGTAATTGCTGTAAGGGGAGGCGTTCGGTCCGCGCTCGATCTTGATCGCGTCTATCCGGCAGCCGCTGCCGGCATTCCGTATGGAGGCCCTGAGACTGCCCGCGGCATCGCCAAAGGCATGGCTTACCTGGAAGCGCTGCCAATCCGGGCCGGTTGCCAGGGAGGAAGTGGAAAAGTCGCTGCCGCCCGCTGCCGCGGAGCCCAGCCTGAGCTCGCTTCCGGGAGCGCACCCCCTGGCATACAGGGAAAAAGTATACCATTCCCCTTCCAGATACTGGGACAGGGGATGGTCTATGTCCAGCGTATTGTCAAAAACCGCCGCGCACCTGCCCCTGGCCGCGTCCCCGCCGCATTGGATATTAGAGGCAAGGGCCGGGTCCAGGTAGCCGTCCGGGTCCTCAAAGCTGGCATTGGGATAAAGGTTGCTATTGACCGAATCACGGGTGCGGATAAACTCATGGCAGCCTTCCGCCTCCTGGCCGCATTCCCCGGCATCGCCGTCCAAAAACAGGTCCCCGCCGCTGCCGCAGCCGAAATCATTGTTCCCGTAATCAAAATCAGAACAATAATCCAGGCAGCCGGCGTTATCAGCGGCGCAATCCTCATAATCCAGATTGTTCTTTAAATAGGATACGGTTCCCCCGCCTTCCCGCTTGAATGTCTGGCAGGTGTTGTACAGGGGGTCGCAGCCTTGGCTGTCAAAATTCCAGCTCCGCCTTTCTTCCGTGCAGTAGCCGTAGGCCTCGCAGGATCCGTCCGGGTTTTCCTTGATGCAGGTCTGCTCGTCAGCGCAGTAATCATCCTTGCGGCTGACCGTGAATTCGCTGTCGCTGCCCTCGCCCACTACCCTTTGGGAAAGTATCTGCGGACCCGGGCCTTCCCGGCGGCAGTAATTCAGGGGGGCCTTGAGCACCCAGTCCGGGTCCACCAGGTTCCGGCACCAGTTGTCCTGGTTGCAATTGCTGTTGTGGTACTCATATTCGTCATCATCGGAATAACAGGCCGCCAGGTCGCCCAGATTGCAGGTATTGGTCATTGAGGGATTCTCCTCTATGGCCTGGGCGGCCAGTTCCCAGCCTGCCGGTATGATGCGGAATTTGCGGAGTATGAGCATGGAACGGTAGGGATAGCCTTCGTTGTATTTGGGTTCAAGGTTATTGCCGGCCAGGAAGCCGAAAACCCCGTCCTCATCCAGGTAGCCCTGGTCCATGGCCTCGGCCACGGTCAGCTTGTTCTCTACTGCCTGGCGGAAGCTGTCGGTTATGACGCATTCGGCCGGGCCGGCTTTCTGGGGATCAGGGCACATAGTGAGCTCGCCCAGGGCGTTGTAGTCGCCGCGGACGGAAAAATCGGGCTGGACCAGCTCCCGGAACCTTTCCCGGGCGGCGCTGATGCCGCCGGAGCCGGAGCCGGATTCGTAGTCATAAAGAGAAGAGCGGCCGTAATCTCCCTCATAGGGGGAAGTATAGGTGGATTGGCCTTCGCCCGCCTTGGACATCAGATTCTCGAACAGCTTGACAGCCAGCTGGTTCACGAATATATGGCCGGCTTCCACGAATTCGTTCTCATAATCCTTTTGGAAAGGCAGTATCGCGCGGGAGAACCAGGTGGTCTCCATTTTGGTCTCAGCGTAGCCGGGCGGGGAATCAGCGCGCTCGTCCGCGCCTTTGTTGGGGAGCCAGCCGCCGGAAACAATTCTCTCTAATGTCTTTTCGTATTCCCGTTCTTGTTTTTGCTTTAATATACCGGTATTAATAGTCAAAGCCCGGCTCAGATCGCTGGATTCCGGCTGGAACATATCCTGGAACCGGTTCAGGAAATCGCCTCTTTCCAGCTCACTTTCCCAGTTGTTCTTCATTTCGGAAAAGGTGCAGGCCGGCTTGTCCCGGCTGTAGTCGCTGGCCAGGCCCAGGCCGATCTTGACCTTGAGGCTGAGATCCGGTTCGCACAGGTTGAATTTGCCAAAGAAGTTCTCATCCCTGCCCAGGTTCTCCAGAAAGTGGCCGGCTGCGTTATCCCCGACGTTCTTCAGGTATTCGCCCCAGCCTTCGCGCACGAACATGGGCTGCTGGCCTTCCCCGCCTGAGCCTATCCAGGTGGCGGTGTCATAGGCCATTTG
>CAYTDH010000395.1:0-4538 GCA_964436325.1 uncultured Tangfeifania sp. | reverse complement strand
TTCTTACGGCAACATAGATCAATGTTATTAAAGAAACCACGAAAAGAATGATCCACAACTCAGTTTGTGTCTTTTAAAGAATATTCCGATAGGATAAAATGGAAATTTCCTGTAACCTCCATAACTCAATATGAATTTGTCGATTCTTTTATACAAAAAAATGAACTAAAAGAATACGAGATATTACCCATCTATAATGGTAATAATTTAGATTTTTTTGAAGAATATGTGTTCATGACAAAGGAAGAATTCAATGAAATTAACTTGTCAAAACGCGAAGTTTTTATTAATATGACCTTAAATGTCAATCACTTCGGTAAGTTAACCGTTTTGCCTGACAAAAAGGTATATGCAAGCGTAAACGAGTACCCGCTTGGCGATATTGAAACTCCTGTTTACGATATTCTTTTTAAGGAAATGACAGAAGGCCATTCATGGCTGCAAGTTCGTGATGAAGAACCTTGCAGCGAGTGCGTTTACCAGTGGTTATGCCCTTCACCCGGCGGTTTTGAAAAAGCAATTGGAAAACTCAACTTATGTCACGTGTTTCCATCGAAAAAAAATAGAGGGGAAGCAGTTGTTAATGAATAAAGCTATGCGATGGATAAAACATACAAAAATAGTAACGTAATCGAACATTATTCTTTCAAATATGGTGATTATTACATACTGATGGATGTAAATACCCTGGATGTAGTTATTTTGGATGAAATTGAGAACAGTATAGTGAAAACTTTTGAGCAGAATAATGTTGAAGAAGAATTAAACAAACTCAAAAAGCAATTTAAAAATGCAGTCGTTAAAGAAAAGATTAGTGAGTTGATAAAAAACGGGATATTAAAAAACACCGGTGAAAATTGTGCCACAAAAACGCGGGCTAATCATGACGTAAATATTATCAACAGTATTGACCTCCTGATTTCAGAAGGCTGTAACCTGGCCTGCAAATATTGCTATGTAAAAAACGGGCAATACCAAGGCAAGTCCGATTTAATGTCCGTAGATATCGGGAAAAAAGCAGTTGATTTTTTAATAAAGAAATCAGGTGATAGAAGTGATTTGTTTTTATGCTTTTTTGGAGGTGAACCCTTATTGAATTTTGAGGTATTAAAAGAAGTCGTTGCCTATGCTTTGGAAAAAGGGAAAGTCAATAATAAAATGTTCCATTTTACCATGACCACCAATGGGATTTTATTAACGAAAGAAATTGTTGGGTTTATTGCCAAACACGGTTTTAAAGTTACAATAAGTATAGACGGAGATAAGCATTCGCATAATATAAACAGGCCATTGCCAAGGGGAGGTGATTCTTATACAACGTTATCAAAGAATTTGAATAATTTGAATCGATACAATTTAAGTTATGCTGCCCGCACTACTGTTACTTCTTATACAAAAGATAGAATAGCGGATAATTTTGAGCATTTATTATTATTAGGATTTAAAAGAATTCATATAGAGAATGCTTATTCTCCCAAAAGCAGTGTTTTTATTTCAGAAACCGGTGATGTTAGAGAAACTAAACATCAGTTTTCGCTGATTACAGAAAAGATAATTGAAAAAATAGAATCAGGAACGGTCACTGCCATAGAGTCTAGTCCTTTACCGGTAGGGAAAATTATTAATAAAAGAAAGTCTACGCGATCATGTTTGGCCGGATTAGGATATGTGACTGTAGATGTACACGGGGATATTTACCTGTGTCACCGGCTTGTTGGTGAAAAAGATTTTTTAATGGGGAATGTTGTTAGTGGCCATTATAAAACTGAAATACCCGAAAAAATAGTAACCGAATTGGACGTTGACAGCAGAGAACCATGTAGAAAATGTTGGGCAAGATATATTTGTGGGGGAGGCTGCCATGCGATCAATTATGTATTCAATAAAGATATTTCCAAAGCGCCGGAACTTTATTGTGAACATAGGAAACATACTATTGAATGCGCCCTTGCTGTATATGCGAGTGCTGAACAAAAAGCCCGGGAGATTTAAATATTTTTTATGATTTTGATACCTACACTTTCATTTTGCATAACCTGTAAAAACAGGTTTCACCAGATTAGGCGGACATTAAAAAAGAACCTGGATGATAACCGGTTGCACAGGGAATGGATTGAGTTGATTTTGGTTGATTTTGGGAGTACGGACGGGTTAAGGGATTGGGTTGTTAATAATTTTGTTGATGATTTGGGTACTGGCTTTTTAAAGTATTTTTATACAGAAGAACTACCCTGTTGGCATGCTTCAGTGGCTAAAAATATGTCGCACCGGCTGGCAAAACATGATATATTGGTTAACCTGGACTGTGATAACTATACCGGTTACCTTGGGGGGCAGTTTGTTATCCGGCAATTTCTCCAAAACAGGGATATCGTGCTCCACCAGTTTTCCGGTGACCTGGACGACGGGAGCTACGGACGTGTTGGGATGTTAAAAAAGTATTTTAAAGCAATTGGGGGGTACGACGAATCATTTGAACCAATGAGCTACCAGGATGTCGATTTAATTGAACGGTTAAAACAACTGGGGTTAAAGTACCATTTAAAACCAGACTTCAGGTTTTGCAAGGCAATTGCAAATACAAAAAGTGAAGGTATTCTATACACAAATTCACCTCTGGCTTATGATGTAATGCAAATTGAAAATGCCCGGCAATCAATAAGAAACAGCACATCTGGCCATTTAGTTGTCCATAATAAAAATCATGTATGGAAAGACTTACAGGATTATAAAGGCCATAAAATATTACAATAAACCATGGGAAAAAGGGATGTGCAAATATTTCAAAAATTATTGATGCAGGTTGCCCGGCATGCAGGTTTTTCACCGTACACCGGCCTGTTTAACGGCAAAATGGGGACTGCCATTTTACTGTATCACGGGGCCCGTTATTTAGAACTTCCGGAACTGTACCGCGTAGCTGGTTCCCTCATTGATGATATTCTTGAAGAACCACTGGAAGTGGGATATAGTTTCAAAAACGGATTAAGTGGAATTGCCTGGGGAATTCATTACCTGATGTTAAACGGATTTATTGAACCGGAAAGTAACTTTTTTGATGACCTGGATAATCTTCTGTTTAAAAATAATGCTTCTGTGCTGAAATATGATTTATTTCAATACCCTTTGACGGGGTTGTATATCCATACGCGCCTGGCCGATTCCCCCGGTGCCCCATTTTTTAATGAACAGGCCCTTGATTACTGCAAGTACATGTTAAAACAACTGGATGCATTTGAAAAAGTACCTTACCTGTTGATACCGTTTCTGTATTGTACGTGGCAATGGAGTAACAAAAAATTTATAGACAGCAATTATGGTATGGAAATATGCCGGAAACTTTCTTATCTGGAAGAAATACCCGTTAAAAACTATCAATCCTCTGTATTGCTTCAATTATATAATAACCTCTGCGGAAAGAGAGAAACTTTCGCTGTTGGGAAACTTACCTTTACAGCTGTCAAAATCCTATTTTTTTATAAACTATTGTATCAAAACCTAACTTTACCACCTTGGAATTTGCTCCATAATTCTTTTGAGGAAATATTGGCAGATAATATTCTTACCGAAGAGCTTTTATTGCTGTGTAACCATCGTAACCAGGGGCTTGTCCAAAACATATCCGGGTTTACATGGGCCTTGTTCCAATACCTGAATTACAGTATGCCACGAAAAGATAAATATCTGAATACTGACTATCATGCCAAAATTTCCACACTACAAACAACTCGATGCCATGGACTGCGGCCCTACTTGCCTGCGGATGGTGGCCAAATATTACGGCAAAAGCTACAGTCTGCAGTATTTGCGCAGCCAGTCCTACATTACCCGGGAAGGAGTTTCCATGCTCGGTATTAGCGAGGCAGCCGAAAACATCGGGTTCCGTACTAAAGGCTACCGGCTTACATGGGAAGAGTTGCGCGATGAAGTACCGTTGCCCTGCATCGTCCATTGGAAACAACGACATTTTGTGGTGGTTTATGCCATAAAAAAGAAGCCCCCTCCCGGCCTCTCCGCCAACTGGCGGAGGAGGAGGAAGAGAGCCGGAGGTAAGGGGGGTGCTATAGTGCATGTGGCCGATCCTGCATTGGGTAAATTGCTGACCTATACCAAAGACGAATTTTTGAATTGCTGGCTGAGTACTAAAACTGAAGGGGAAAAAGAAGGGGCGGCATTGCTGTTGGAACCTACACCTGATTTTTACAAACACGAAGACGAAGAAAAAGGGAAACTTAAATTTATGTACCTGCTGGGGTATCTTCGTCCCTACCAGAAGTATATTATCCAACTCGGCATGGGAATGCTCACCGGGAGTATTATCAGCATGATTTTTCCATTCCTTACGCAGTCGGTGGTCGATTATGGTATAGCCAACAGCGATTTGGCATTCATCTTTATGGTGCTGGTGGCGCAAATGGTGCTTACCTTCGGGCAAACAGCCAACAGCTTAATCCGAAGCTGGATAATGCTTCATGTAACTACCCGTGTCAGTATTTCACTCATTACCGATTTCCTGATAAAACTGATGAAGCTGCCCA
>CAYTDH010000394.1:1248-4589 GCA_964436325.1 uncultured Tangfeifania sp. | reverse complement strand
TTATCCGGATGGCGCGACCATCTACAGTTATCCGCCTTCCGCATGTGCTGTTCCATTGGGCCGTCCATTGCACTAGTGCCTCCAGAAATAACCCTGCGTGGCCTCAACGCCAGGCCGCCAAGCCATGACGGAAGCCACGCAGGTCCACACGAGGAAGGAGGTGAAAAGCCCCGACCGGAGCAAGTCGGGCATAGAAAAAGGGCGCAGTTCGCGCCCTCAAGGGAAGCATAGATTACGAAGGAACTGTCTGTCAAGTGTCCAGTTATTCCATGTCATTACGAAGGAGTTCTGCCAACGCCCGGTTATCTCCCCATGCGTCCATCGAGCGCAACACGGCAGCCTTTTCGGCAGCCACCTTTACAGCGCGTCGTCGGTCTCCCGTGCGCACAGTCCAGAAGAGGTGTTGTTCGTCACGCTCGTGACCATCAAACTTGGTGAATGTAATGAACGGCTTGCCGCCACTTTGATGTTGCGCCACTTCCACAACAGTGCCGTCGCGCTTGATGCATACCTCTGTCCAGAACCACGACTCGCGAGGCCTGTCTAGTTCGTACTCCTCGATGTCCCCACTTTCGCCAGTGGCGGTTTCCATGCTTGAAATGTATTCCTGTGCCTTCTCACGTGTGCTGAATGCAGCCGCCACCTGGTAACTTGAATACTCGCCCTGGGTCACTAGATATACTTGTCCATGGTTCCCGCTGTCAGTAGTCCCTTCCAATGAACCCTTGTCGCCTGCGTAGGGGCACGTTCCGTCCTCCCAGCAATAATCACAGCAGAAAACGCAGACGTTGTCCCTCTTGGGGCACATGCGGTCCGACGGCATGAGATAGCCACACACTCTGCACTGTATGCTTTTGGAATAGTCACGGATGATTGTCCTTTCGGTGCCACCGTGCATGACAATCGTGCTCTTGGACTCCTGTTCGCTCGTGTCCATCATTCACCTCCGCCTTGCTCCAATATCATATCAACCAGCCGTAGCGCAGGATCGTCTTGGATACGACCTAAGAGGGCATGCGCCTGTTGGCCTAATCGCTGGCTTTCCCGTAGGAGCTGGTCTGTTTCACATATCAGGCAGCGCATTTCCGTCATGTCAATGGTCGTCATGTTGCCTCCGCGTCCTCAGGAAGGGCAAGTATCATGTCGGCCAGTTCCAACGCGGGGTCTTCGCCACTAACGTCTCGTAGTGTCTTTGCTCTGTCGTACCAGTCGCGACCCTCGCGTTGTTGTGCCTTTCTTCTGGCATCATCCAACAACAAGGCTGACATCAACGAGAGCATGATACTTCTGCGCCTATGTGCACCCATCTTGATCTTCGAAGGCATTTTCTTTTCTTGTTCCTCTCCTATATGCAGCGCTGCTCGCAATTTTATGCGCCTCTGGTGAAAGGCCACACAATGCTCGAAGTAATGCGGCCAATTACTGCAAATCCTCCCGCAGAATCCGCATTGCACTCGTGACGAATCTACCTTGGAGCATTTGTACTGGGGATGCACTAGGGTGATGTGTTTTTCTAGCCCTCCCTTTTGGTTGCCTTGTAATTCCTCATGGCAGATATAGCACTCCATTGTCATTCCTCCCTCTCGTTGTTCTGGCAAATCCTTTTCGTGTCCTGCCTGTTTCTCCGCTTCTCCAGCCATTTCCGATACGGCCCCTTGCGCTTGCCGCTGCAATACAGCAGCGCGTTCCATATCCGCTGACAGATATACTGCTCCGATGCCTTGCGGTCCTGTCGGTCATTGCCGAACAGGTGCCAGTTGGCCTTGATATCCCTCGGCATCCAGCCCGCCTTGTAGTACGCCAAACACAATCTGCCGTCTCTGCCGCACTTGTCGAGCCTGGTTGATATCTCGGCTGTGAATGCCAGCGCTGCGATCTGCGGGTCGCTGTAGCGGCTCTTATCTCTCTCTCCGTCATTATCGTCATGCGGCATGTCCGGCCAGCCATGCTCACGGATCTCGTCGAGATAGCAGATGAGCCATGCAGCATACAGGGGCTTGATCTGTTCCCTGTATCTACCCTCGGGGGGCAGAACGTCGCACGGCCTGATTGGTTCTCCTGCATCATTCACCGCCGCCATCGCCTCCTCGCGGGTTATCCAGTGGCGCACAGGCTAGGCGCCCTCCATCTCGACGACTAGGTAACAGGGTGGGCGCTCGTCGGTCGAGTTAGACCAATCGACTACAGCCAATCTGTAATAGTCCGGATCAGAATCGGCCAGCTTCACCAGTTGCATGAGGCGTTTCAGCCTGTCCCATGTTATCGGCACATCGTAGACTCTGACGACATCATGATGGGCCTTTCCGTGGTGGGTTTCTCCTGCGCCTTGTGGCGCCTGCTTCAAAGCCTCTATCGCATCCAGCGCGGCCTGCTCATGCTTATCGCATACGGTGAACGACCACTGTGTCGTCCCGGACTTGCCGCATATCTCGCAAGGCGGCATTTCAGCCGGTTCCTCGCCATAGAGCCTCTTGTCCCGCCAGTGAATCAACAATTGCCGCCAGATGTCGAACGGGGCAGAGCCGCCAACGCGGGCTATCCGGCTCTTGGCATACGCCCATGCCTCGTCACTGGCGCAGAGCGCCGCGAAGTCGTGCCCTTCATTCGTCACTCGTACGATCTCGTCCCTAAGCCCCTTCTCGTGTGCGAGACGGTTATGCTCCCTCACTTGTTCCTCTGTCCACCCGCTCGTATCTCGCTCCAATACCAGTGCCCTGATTAGGTCCATGTCTCGTCTCATGTTTCCTCCATCCGTTCGTTCTTTCGCTTGACTAACTCCAGTGCCTTCTCGGTCCCTATGGACAGCCCACCATCCGGGAAAGCGTCATGGTCATGGCAGTCAGTGCAGGCGACGATGATGTTCTCTATCGTGTCGTCTCTATCGCCCTTGCGCTCGTTGATGTGAGCCCTCGCCCCGACCACATCCGGCAGATACCGTCCGCATATCTCGCACCGTGCCCCGACACACCGCTCCCCTGTCCAGCCGCACCATCTGCCACCAGCCCTGTGGCAGAGATACGGGGTTATGCGGCGGAGATTGCGGTAGCGGTTGCTCAAACGACCTCCAGCATCATATCGGCCCATCGCTCGGCAGGGTCGTCCTTATCTGGCCGTCGCAATATGCTGAGCTTCATCCCGCGCTCCAGAACGATAGTCGTCGGCCAGTCTGCCGACATTCGCTCCATCAAACGGTTCATCTCTACTTTCAGGCGAGCCAATTCTGGTTCAGTGAGAACGTGTTGCGCTTGCAGAACGAAAATGTCGCCGTTCTGGACGTTTGTTACTTCGATAGCACTCATTCGTCCTCGTCCTCCTTCTCATCCTTCACCAGCGCATGGCCC
>CAYTDH010000394.1:0-1148 GCA_964436325.1 uncultured Tangfeifania sp. | reverse complement strand
CAGCGGCCCTGCATGTTCGAGTTGCACCACCTTATCGGGCATTCTGTCGTCATTTCGCCTCCAGCAAATCCTGCTTGATGTAGTAGTCCTTGCCGTAGTGCTCCAGCTTGGCTATCACGGCCTCGCGGAACTTTGGCCAGTCAATCGTCTTGGCCAGCGGGTGGTAATTCAGCTTGCCGACCTTGTAGTGGTCGACCATGGCGAATGTGTGGTCGATGAATGCGAGGCTCTGCTCAGGGTCGATTACCGGCTCCAGACTCACCCATGTGCGGATGCCAAGGCGATGGGCGATTTCAAGGTTATCGGCTCGCTGGTGCGGGAAAGTCGCGCGCGGCTCCCATTCCAGGCTCGCCGGGTAATCAACCGTCAGCGTCACGCCAAAGCTGTCATTGGGGCCGTACAGGTCGAAGTCGCGCCACGCCATGTAGCCCTTCGTGAGCACAGTAAACGGGATGTCGAACTCGCGCAGGATGGATAATGCCGCCCTGGTCGCGTGCTCGCCGGGTTGGTATGCGTCGCATGAGAAGCACAAGAGCACGGGGCTCGTAAGGCCTTGCAGCAGCTTCGCATCGTGCCTCAGCTTGTCCAGGATATTGGACCGCTCAACGCACTCGGCATGGAACTCTTCGGGACGCTTGTGCATGACCTTCGGCGCGTAACAGTACGTACAGCCATGTGTACAGGAGAGATACAGGTTGACGGCCCACTCGGCGTACTCTCGCGCCCTGCCCTTCGGCTGGTAGATGGCCTGGAGTTT
This sequence comes from uncultured Tangfeifania sp., assembly GCA_964436325.1. GTDB lineage: Bacteria > Bacteroidota > Bacteroidia > Bacteroidales > Prolixibacteraceae > Tangfeifania. The sequence goes on along the minus strand of CAYTDH010000394.1, from coordinate 391 downwards.
GTCGCTCATCGCTTCGCCTCCCTCATCGGCTTCCAATCGCGCAGTAGTGCTTCGTGTCCGACGCGCACAACCGCGTTGATCATTCCGCGCCAATCAGACCCCAGCATCCTTTCCACTTCGGCCAGAGATTCAGCCTCCACCATGACGTTGTCGCCATCACCAACGTTTACGTTCCATAGAGCTCGCTCTTTCTCTTGCACCGTTCCTCCTTCGTTCTCAGCCACTGATGCACAGCCGCCCACGGGTCGCTGCTCCGTCCTGCGATGTTGGCGTAGCACATGCCACGCGTCGGGCTGTACTCGTAGCGGTAGATTTCCCACTGGCCTTTGCCGTAGCGCACCTGCCAGCCCTCGGCCTCGATGCGGACAATGAGGCGCATCCAGTAGGTGTA
>CAYTDH010000393.1:0-4599 GCA_964436325.1 uncultured Tangfeifania sp. | reverse complement strand
AAAGGGAAATACCTGTGGAACAAATGACAGAAATAATTTATCTGTCATCCTCTCATCATGCCCAAAAAATTTTGGGTGGGGTCTCGAAATGACAGTTACTGCCATTGTCATTTACTCATTATGTCCAAAATCTTTGGTTTTCGTATCAATCAATGTCTTTTTCAATCCATCCCGAGCGGTCGGGGGGCTTTGGTGCCTCTACTTTTCCGCCTTTATAATCTTTTAATTGTTTCAGCAATACTTCCACCGCTTTTTCAATAGAGGGGTCGTTGCCTTTGGCCAGGTCTTCGGGGCGGTCCACAACTTTGATGTCGGGATGAACACCTACTCCTTCGATGATCCATTCTCCTTCTTCACTGTAAATACCAAACCGGGGTACGGCTATGCTGCCCCCATCTACGAGGGTAGCATTTCCGGAAATTCCGACGAGGCCTCCCCATGTCCGGGTACCGATGAGTTTTCCCAGACCTTTTTTCCGGAAGTAGTAAGGAAAGGCATCCCCTCCGGATGAAGAATACCCGTTGATGAGCATTACCTTGGGGCCGTCGTGGGCAATCCCGGGCGTGCGCATGGGATCGAGCGGGCCGCGTTTCCAGTAATTCAATGTTTTACGATCGAGCAGTTGGGTCATCATATCGGGAATGAAACCGCCGCCATTGTAGCGGTCATCAATAATCAATGCTTCTTTGTCATGATAAGCATACATGCCGCGGAACAGTTCACGGTTGCCTTCGAAAGAAGTATTGGGCACATGGATATAGCCGATGCGGCCGTTGGAGAGTTTGTCCACTATTTCCCTGCGTTCCCTTACCCAATTGAAATACAAAAGGTCCAGTTCACTGGAAACGGGTTTTATGAGCGATGTTCGTGGATTGCTGCCATCCGGATTGGCTGAGACGGTTATTTCAAGCATTTCTCCTGCAGTATTTTCAAGGTAGCGGTAGGCATTTTCGCTGGCTGCTATTTCCTGTCCGTTGATGCTCAGCAGATAATCGCCTTCATGAACATCCACACCGAGTTCAGTGAGGGGCGAACGCCGCTCCTGATTCCAGTTTTCGCCTTTATAAATTTCGTCTATCCTGAAACGGCCTGCCGTTTGGTCAGCCTCCAGACGGGCTCCCAACAGTCCGCTCTCAATGGGTTTCACCTTCTCAAAATCTCCCCAGTTCACATACGCATGACCTGTGTTGGACTCGGAGACCAGTTCGCTTAAGATATAATCCAAATCAGCCCGGTGCCCCACATAAGGTACAAGCCTGCCGTATTTCTCTTTCATAGCTTCCCAGTCCACTTCATGCAGGTTTTCCACATAAAAGTAGTCACGGAAAATTCGCCAGCCATCGTTGTATATCTGTTTCCACTCTTTTACAGGGTCAATTTTCATTTCCAAATCGCTGAGGTCCAGTTTCCCATCTCCGGGTTTTTTGCCGGGAGCAATGGCGGCAATTCCATAATCCCCGCCATACCGGTAAAGCATGCTTTTTTTGTCAGCAGAAACCAGTACCTGCGATACGCCTTCCATGATTTCTGTGGTTTCTTCTTTGGAAATGACATACTTGTGTAGCTTTCCCCCGCTGATGTATAGTAATCCGTCTTCAACCGCTCTTAAGTTCCGGTAACTGCCTGCTTTGGGTGGCAATGCCTCGATGCGGTCCTGAATGCCTTCCACATCGATTTCAACCTGAACTGAACCGTTTTTGTCTTTTTCAGGTTGCTTTTTCTCATCTTTATTCTCCTTTTCTTCCTGAACGGGCTCCTGATCATTTTTGTCTTTGTACAACGGAGGGCCATTTGATTCAAGGGTCATGGCATAAATCCGGGTGGCGTTGTCGTACACATAGTCGAATTCAAAGCTGGAAAAATTCAGGTTGAAGTCGCGGTTGGAAAGAAAAAAGATAAAATCCCCGTCTGCCGAGAAAACCGGCGAATAGTCGCTGAAAGTATTCCCGGTGAGCTGATAATTTTTTTGTTCCGGAATGTTGTAAACCCAAACAGCCGACTGCCCGTTGGAGGATTCTTTGGAATAAACCACCCATTTGGAATCGGGGGAAAAAGAGTAATTCCGTATCTCGGTATCTGTGGCCCGGGATACCATAATTTCGGAATTGTTTTCCACATCAAAAAGTTTGAGGTGAAGCGTTCTGTCCGAATAAAGCAGGTATTTGCTGTCGGGAGACCACTCATTGTCGTATTTCCAGGCTGAAGAACCGGAAGTAACCTGCACCGGTTCGGCTTCACTTTGGTTTTCCATCAGGTATATTTCATATTCACCTGTGGCATCGGAATAATAGGCAATGTATTTCCCGTTGGGCGACCAGGTGGGATATATTTCACGGACTCCCTGAGTCCGGGTGAGGTTCTCGGTGATACCGTTTTCTGCAGGCACCGAAAAGAGGTCTCCCCTGGCATCGAAGAGCGCCCTTTTTCCGGTTGGCGACACGGCAAAGCTGTGAATATCCTCTTTCACATTTTTATAGTAGGAAATCCGGTTGGGATTATCAAAATGAATGTTTACCGTTATTTTTTCGGTCTCCCCGGTTTGTAATTCGGTTTTGTAGAGGTAGCCACCATTTTCAAAAACCAGTTGACCGTTTTGTCCGGAGGGCCACATAACATCATATTCTGAGAAGTTGGTGATTTGTTCTGTTTGTTTGGTTTGGGTGTTGTAGCGGTAAATGTTCAGGGTCAGATCGCGGTCGGAGGCAAAGAAGATGTTGTCTTCTTCCCATACGGGCCATTGGTCTGAGCCGGCAAAATCGGTCATTTTTTCTGAGGTATTATTGACAAGATTATAGATCCAGAGTTCGGTGGCACGTCCGCCTTTATACCGCTTCCAGGTACGGAATTCCCGGTCAACGGGGGTAAAGCAAAGCTTTGTGGCATCGGGAGAGAAAACTCCGAATCCTCCGTTAACAATTTGCAAGGATTCTTCCATACCTCCATCTATGCTGACGGTGAAGTATTTACCGTTTCGCTGGCCGAATTCGGTCCGGTTGGAACGGAACAGAATTTTTTTGCTGTCGGGGGTCCAGTCGAGCACTACGTTGTCAAATCCCCCACGGGGTGGCATCATGCCTACCGGGTTATAAAAGGTCAGTTGCCGGGGGGCTCCTCCTTCCGAAGGCATAACAAAAACCTGCCGGTTTCCGGCATATTCACCCGAAAAAGCAATCCATTTGCCGTCTGGTGAGATTTTGGGAAAGAGTTCCATTCCCAGGTGGGATGTCAACTGCCGGGCATCTCCTCCATTGGCATTCACGGTCCATATGTCGCCTGCATAGACAAAGGCAACGAGATCACCGTTAATGTCGGGAAAGCGCAAAAGCCTGGAGTCGGGGGCTGCATGAGTATTCAGCGTCAATCCTGTTATCAAAAGCAGGATAAGGAATAGTTGTTCTGTTTTTTGCATATCTTTAAATTTTAAGTCCAACAATCTTTATCTGGTCTTTTCTTCGGCGAAGATAAAAAGAAACCCCACTCCCGGAAAAGACATTTGTTAGGAAATGAGGAACTTTTTCCAGTTAAATGCCTTCAGAGAAGTGGAAGATGCCCTGACCCGGGAGCAGCAGCAGAAGGAGCGGATTGGACTGCTGGAAAACCAATCGGCCCTGCCCCGGAATACGGTTAAATCCTTGGAAATTAAATACGTTGGTCGCTTTTTTGTCAGGCAGTGCCTGAATGAACTGAAAGGGTGAAAGGCATAATTTTAAAGGGATTTATTTTTTGCCGGCGAGTTCAATCTCAATATAGGGTTTATTGTAATTTTTTACCAGAATATTTTGTCTTATCTTTTTAGAATCCAGGGTAGTCCTGATTTCCAGGGGGATATTCAGAAATTCTTTTTTTAGGGGAACGGACCAGTAACCAAAATCCAGGCTTGTACAGGATGAAAGAAGGGTGTTTCCGGAATACAATTCAATTTCCACCCCTTTTCGATCTCCTATTTTTCCATAAATAGACCGGGCGATGATCTCTTTTTCGCGCCGCTGGATTTTTTCTGAAAAGATATCATACTGACCATTGGGGAACAGCAGTATTTTGGTTTCAAAAATCAACGCCTTTTTTAAAATGAAAAACAGGACAATGCAGAGGGTGATGATAACCAGGGTATTCAGTTTTATTGAACCGGCAAGAAGAATAGAGTGGCGAAGCAGGTCGTCCCACTGCAAATGCGTATCCCAGAGCATTTTTCCAAACCATGTAAGGGCAAAAACCACAAGGATGCAGGCTGAATTTTTGAAAAATTCAATGTAAGCACCTGTTAAATAGAGGTAATCCCGCTCTTCTTTATGAATATAGTAAAACATTTTCCGGTAATCCCAGTTGGAATTCATCCATTGGGCAATGGAAATGACTCTTCTTACATCAGGAAAAAGTCTGAAAAACCAGTTTGAAATGGTGCTGATGAAAGCTCCGAACAAAAGGGATATAATTATTCCAAAGGTGATGAGGGGAGGAAGATCAATTTCCTCCGGAACAAGCGAAGTTGCCAGGATGAGAAATAAAAGGGTGGGGATGATGTACTTAATAACATCGCGGTATAAAAAACTGCTTGTGGACATGCCGGAATTACATTAGTTCTTCAAAATCAGGAAATTT
>CAYTDH010000392.1:0-4602 GCA_964436325.1 uncultured Tangfeifania sp. | reverse complement strand
GCAAGCATTATGACCGGACGCTATCCGTACCGTACCGGGATTATCCATACCTCACGCGGAGGGGCAAAAATGCACGGCGACGAAATCACCGTTGCCGAATATTTAAATGAAGCAGGCTATGTAACCGGCCTGTTCGGCAAATGGCACCTCGGTGACAATTACCCGATGCGCCCGCAGGACCAGGGCTTTTCACAAACCCTTTGGTTCAAGTCCGGCAGAATCGGGCAGGTGCCCGATTATCCCAATACCTACTTCAATCCCATGTTATACCGCAACGGAGAGAAAGTGCAAACGGAGGGATACTGTTCCGATGTATTTACCGACGCAACCATAGATTTTATTGAAAACCAATCCCGGGAAAAACCTTTTTTTGTTTACCTGCCCTATAATGCAGCCCACAGGGCCGACCGGGAAGTAGTCGGGAAGCTGGTGGATGCAAAATACAGCGAACCCTATAAAATGATGGGATGCAACGACGAAACAGCCGATGTATATGGTATGGCCACAAATATCGACGAAAACTTTGGCCGGCTTATTAAGAAACTTGATGAACTTTATTTGAGAAACAACACCTTACTCATTTTTACAACTGAAGACGGGCCGGGGCAGGAATACAACGCAGGCCTCCGAAGCGGGGAAGGCGATGAACTGAGCGGATGCGATGCCGGAGCTGTTTACGATGGTGATATCCGGGTTCCGTTTCTGATTCAGTGGCCCAACCGTTTTAAAACAGGCAGGCACATCGAACAAATTGCCTCCCATATCGATATTTTGCCTACACTGCTGAATGCTGCCGGCAAAAAAATGCCGGAACAACCGGTTATCGACGGGAAAAGCTTTCTGTCTTTACTTGACGACAAAGAGCAAAGCTGGAAAGAGCGCATGTTGTTCGTTCAGTGCCACCGGGGACTCAGTCCGCAACGCTATCAGAACTGTGCGGTAATTACACAGGATTTTAAAATGGTGGGGTACCCCAATTCATTCAATGAAAGATATTTGCAGGTGTCTTTGGATAATCCTTACCTTGAGCTTTATGACCTGCAGAATGACCCCGGTGAAACCAGCAATATTGCCGAAAAACGGCCTGAAACTTTGCAGTTGCTGAAAATGGCCTATGACAGGTGGTTCGACGATGTAAAAAGCACCAGGCAGTTTGAGCCCGGTCTAATTCATATCGGTTCAGGGTTTGAAAACCCAACACATCTCTGCCGCTACCAGGATGCCTCGTATTACAACGAGAAACCGACCGGCTGGCCGGTGGTAGTGGAAGAAGGCGGCAAATACGAAATCGAAATAAATCGGGCTAATGCGGAAGGAAAAGGTTCGCTGTTTCTGAAAATCGACGATGAACAAGTGAGCAAACCATTGGAAGAAGGTGAAAATAAAGCCGTATTCTTCCTGCCCAAAGGAAAGTTCAAACTCAACGTCTGGTTTCAGGAAGAAGGACTGCTGTTCCACAAGCCAAGGAGCATTGAAGACCCGATTGGCGATGTGTTTATAAAACGAATATAGAAAAGAGAATAGGATAATTCGAGATAGTATGATTAGATTAAATGAAGAATATGGAAAATGGAAGAGAGAAACATGACAAAACTTAACCCGGACAATTTTATCTTCGATGCCGACTTGCCTGACAGCATAGGACATCGGTGCTCAGAGAAGGATTTTGAACGAGCGGTTGGTGATGTTATCCAAACCCTCTACCCGCATATCAAAAGCAGTGCAAGTGTTTGCATCATTGTCGATGATTATACCCGGTTTACCCCAACTGCAGAAATACTTTCCTTTCTGATACCGTCACTGGAGGAGAACGGTATTCAAAAAGACAATATTTTTTTTCTGTTCGCATCCGGCTCCCACAGGTTGATGAATGAGCAGGAGAAACGTGCACGCCTTTCCGACTGGTATTTTGAAAATTACCGTTCCTGCGACCATCGTTTTTTTGATGAGAAACATCTTGTTAGAAAAGATACGTTTGATGACGGAGCCCTTGTTTATATAAATAAAATGGCTGTGGAGGCCGACATCCGCATTGGCATAGGGACTTTGGTACCTCATATGCCGGCGGGTTTTTCCGGAGGCGCCAAGATGCTGCTCCCTGGTGTGGCCGGTGGAGATACGGTACACCATATGCATATTTTAGGGGCTTTGGACCCGCAACAGGCCATTGGCGTAACAGATACTTTGCCAAGAAAATTCATGGAGGATTTTGCAGCAAAGACTGCCGAGCCTTTTGCTATCCTGAATGTTATTTTGAATGCTCAAAATATCCCGGTCGGCGTTGTCGGAGGACACTATATCGAAGCTCACCGCCGAGGTGTTGAACTTGCAAAAAAAGTTTACTTTGTTGAAATTCAGGAATTGGCCGACCTTGTACTTTCCGATACAAGGGGACATGACGCCGACATGACCCAGGCAAACAAAGGGCTGTTTTCAGCAGCGCTGGCGGTTAAAGAAGAAGGGGCAATTGTTCTGGTAACTGATTGCTCTGAAGGGGTTTCACCTGTACATGGAAAGGAAATGCTGGAGTTTGGCAGGCTGTCCAATGACGAGGTAGTAGAAGCATTAAAATCAGGGGCAATAAAAGACCCGATGTCGGCAATTGAAATCCTGCACAACAATGAAGTCCGTAAAAAAGCAAAACTTTATTTGTATTCCCCGAATATTACAAAAGATGAAGCAGAACAAATGAATTTTGAATATGTGGATAATCTTGAAGAGTTTATTGAAAGTTATAATTTGCAGAAAAAAAAGATCGGTCGTTTAAGGTCTTCTACTTTTATCGTTCCTTACATAAAATCTTTTGATTAACAGGTTATCGAATTAGTAATAAAATAAAAAAAAGCAAGTAATCATGGGGCACAAACCATTTATTTTGAAACGTCTATGGAATTTTATGGTATCGGTGGGGCCGGGTTTTTTCCTGGTTGGCTACAGTGTGGGTACAGGAAGCGTGGTGGCTATGGCCTCTGCTGGGGCCCGTTACGGGCTGGCTATGATTTGGGCCCTGGCGCTTGCGTGCTTTTTTAGTTTTGTGATGCTGGAAGCTTATGGCAGGTATTCCCTGGTTACCGGGGAAGGGGCGTTGTACGGATACAAAAAGCACTTTTCGTTCCTGGGCAAGCCGGTTGCGCTGGTCACACTGATTGGGTTGATTTTGGTCGAAGTCCTGGCGCTTGCCGGCATCATGGGGATTATCTCAAACCTCCTACAGGAGTGGTCCATTCTGTTGTTTGATGGACGGGGCTGGAACCCGCTTTGGATTGCGGTGGTGCTGATTATCATACTCTATTCTTTGGTTTTGCTTGGGGAGTATTCCTTTTTCGAGAAAATATTGATTGTATTTGTTTCGATTATGGGAGTGAGTTTTATCCTCACCATGTTCCTGGTCCTTCCCGAACCTGCGGCACTTGGTAGGGGACTTATTCCCACCATCCCCGAAGAAATCAATGCACCCATGATTATTGCCGCCCTTGTGGGGACTACCCTCACAGCCCCTACTTTTGTGGTACGCAGTGTTTTGATGAAAGAAAAGAAGTGGACTTTAAATCAACTGAAACACCAAAGAACAGATGCTGTTGTAGCTGCCATCCTGATGTTTTTTGTCAGCGGGTCCATTATGGCCTGTGCGGCAGGCACCCTTTTTATTATCAATAAACCGGTGGAAGAAGTACTGACCATGGTTTCCCTGCTGGAACCCCTGCTCGGCCGATTAGCCCTGTCCGTGTTTATTATGGGAATTCTTGGTGCGGCGTTGTCTTCCGTTTTCCCCATAATAATGCTGGCGCCTTTGTTAATCGGTGACTACAGAAATAAACCCGTTAATTACAAAGGTGCATTGTTTCGAATTTTGACCGGTGTTGCCATTTTGTTTGGTTTAGTTGTTCCTGTTATGGGAGCAAGACCGGTTTTTGCCATGTTAATCAGTCAGTTGTTTCAGATTTTTGTATTGCCTTTGGTGGTTTTGGCGATCCTCTGGTTATTAAACCGAAAAGATTTAATGGGTGAATATAAAGCCGGATTTTTGCTCAATGCAGGGCTCCTCTTAACCCTGATATTTTCAATTATAATTTCTTATCAATCGGTTTTAGGATTAGTGACTTCTTTCCACCAAATTTTTTAGTTGAATATGAAAGGACACCTGTTCATAGAAAAGTACTTTTGGATATTTTTAATCACCGGCCTTTTGCTGGGGTTGGTTTATCCTTTGTTTAACGCCTTCCTGATGTCGCTGTTAAAGCCACTTTTGATGGTAATGCTTTTCCTGGTATTTTTAAAAACGGATATTGCCCTGGTTTTAAAAAACATGAAAAATTTTAAGGTGATGTCATTCCTTGTTTTGATGAATATGATGGTGATACCTTTGGTGCTTTTTTTCAGCATTGGTTTATTTAACGAAAAGCTTGCAATGGGGATTCTGCTGCTTGCTTCGATGCCGGCAGCAATAGCCTCTCCTGCATTTACCGATATTGTCAATGGGAATTCAGCGCTCTCTGCAAGCCTTGTAATTATTACATCGATTATAGCTCCTCTTAGCGTGCCCTTATTGTTTTGGATCACAAATTCAAATGATTTATCCATCCATCCATGGTGGCTTTTTAA
>CAYTDH010000391.1:0-4602 GCA_964436325.1 uncultured Tangfeifania sp. | reverse complement strand
CTCGGCATTGACAGAGCCGATCAAAATCAGCGGCAATAATAGCACGCGCGTGTTTCACATAATCAACTCTAGCGTTGCCAACCCTACCGATGTCACGTTGAGTCACCTGGATATCATCAACGCCATGTCGACCAGCGGCGGGGGCGGCATCTACAACACAGCGGTCCTGACGTTGATACACTGCACCCTGCGCAACAATACGTCCGATAGCGCCGGCGGCGGCGGTCTCCAAAACGATGGCGGCACAGTCACCATCCGCGAGAGCGTCATCCGCGATAACCATGCCATAGGCGTCGTAGGCGGCGGCTTAGGCATCGGCCTCGGCGGCGGCATAATCAACTGGGGGACGATGACGGTGATCAGCAGCACGATCTCCGGCAACACGGCGGTGGCCGGGGGCGGCATCTACAACACGGCGGCCCTGACGCTCATACACTGCACCTTGCGCAACAACACGACTGCCGACATCCACGGCGGCGGCGGCTTTTCCGGCAGCGGCCTCTACAACAGCAGCAGCGGCACAGTCACCATCCGCCAGAGCGTCATCCGCGACAACCAGACCACGGGGAGCAACACCGTGGGCGGCGGCGGCATCGGCAACCTGGGGACGATGACGGTGGTCAGCAGCACGATCTCCGGCAACACGGTGACGGCCGCCGGCGGCGGCGTCCGCAATGAGGGCACATTGACCATCAATGCCAGCACGCTTTCCGGAAATACCGCCGGTTATGGCGGCGGCATTGCCAACTTGAAGACGCTGCGCCTCAACAACAGTACCCTCAGCGGCAACACCGCCACGGACGCCACCTACGGCGGCAGCGCGCTGGATTTGTGGGGGACGAATGATACGGAGATCAACCATTGCACCATCGTCTCCAACACCGCTCACTTCACTTCTGACCAGAGCGGCATTTTGCTGGAAGCCGGGACGTTGATCCTGCGCAACAGCATCGTGGCCCACAACAACGGAAGCTATAACTTCCGCCAGACCGGCGGGACGTTCACCTCGCAGGGCTACAACCTCGCCAATGCCTGGAACGGGTGGGCAACGACCACCGGCGACCAGACCGCCGATCCGCTGCTCGACGCGCTGGCTGACAACGGCCCTTCGACAGGCTCAGGGCATGCGACGCTGACCCACGCGCTCTTGCCCGGCTCGCCGGCGTTGGACGCGGCCAATCCAACCGTCTCGCTGATGACCGACCAGCGTGGCGTCGCGCGCCCGCAGGACTTTGACCACGACGGCAGCGCGGTCAGCGACATCGGCGCGTTCGAGGCACTCCCGCCGGAAATCTTTCTCACCAAATCCGCCGATCCCGCCACACACGCGCCCTATCACGGCGTCGTCACCTACACCCTCGTCCTCAGCAATCCCACCCCCCTTAGTGACCCGGTGGTATTCCTGACCGACACGCTGCCCGCGCAGGTGACATTCGCGCGCTGGGTGGCGCACCCCGGCGCGCACAGCACGGCAGACGAGATTACCTGGAGCGGCGTCCTCACCGCGCACACCGCGCTCACCTTTACTTTCCAGGTCACGCAGACCGGCGACTACGGGGTGACGATTGCCAACACCGCCGTAGCGAGCAGCACCACCAACCTGATGGACGCCACGGCGGAATTTACCGTCAGTGCGCCGCAGGTAGCGTTGCGCAAAGCCGTGACGCCCACCCTCAACGCGCCCTATCACGGCCTCGTCACCTACACACTCGTCCTCAGCAACACCGGCGCCCTCACCGACCCGGCCGTGAGCCTGACCGACACGCTGCCCGCGCAGGTGACGTTCGCGCGATGGGTGGGAGACCATCACGGCGCGAGCGCCACGGGCGACGAAATCACCTGGAGCGGCATCCTCACCGCCCACACCGCGTTGACTTTTACCTTTGAAGTGACGCACACTGGCGACTACCCGGAAACCATCACCAACACGGCAGAATTCAGCGGCTCGTTCCAAACCGGGCAAGCCACAGCCGGCTTCGCCGTCGGCTGCGCGCCCACCTACACGGTGCGAACCACCGCCGACGGCGGCGTGGGCAGTTTGCGCCAGGCGCTCGTGGATGTGTGTACGGGCAGTGTGGTGGACTTCGCCCCCGCGCTGGCCGGGCAGACCATCACCCTGACCACCGGTCAATTGGTCATTGCTAAGTCGCTGACCATTGACGGATCGGCCCTGGCGGAGCCGATCAAAATCAGCGGCAATAACAGCGCGCGCGTGTTTTCCATCACCGCTGATGCCACGTTAAGCCACCTGGACATCATCAACGGCCTGGCGACCAATGGCGGCGGCATCTACAACACAGCGGCCCTGACGCTCACGCACTGTACCGTGCGCAACAATACGTCCGCCAGCGGCGACGGCGGCGGACTCTGCAACAATGGCGGCACAGTCACCATCCGTGAGAGCGTCATCCGCGACAACCAGACCACGGGCAGCACCGTGGGCGGCGGCCTGATCAACCTGGGGACGATGACGGTGGTCAGCAGCACCATCGCCGGCAACACGGCGGCGGCCGGCGGCGGCGTCCGCAATGAGGGCACATTGACCATCCAGGCCAGCACGCTCTCCGGCAATACCGCCGGTTATGGCGGCGGCATTGCCAACTTGAAGACGCTGCGCCTCAACAACAGTACCCTCAGCGGCAACACCGCCACGGACGCCACCTACGGCGGCAGCGCGCTGGATTTGTGGGGGACGAATGATACGGAGATCAACCATTGCACCATCGTCTCCAACACCGCTCACTTCACTTCTGACCAGAGCGGCATTTTGCTGGAAGCCGGGACGTTGATCCTGCGCAACAGCATCGTGGCCCACAACAACGGAAGCTATAACTTCCGCCAGACCGGCGGGACGTTCACCTCGCAGGGCTACAACCTCGCCAATGCCTGGAACGGGTGGGCAACGACCACCGGCGACCAGACCGCCGATCCGCTGCTCGACGCGCTGGCTGACAACGGCCCTTCGACAGGCTCAGGGCATGCGACGCTGACCCACGCGCTCTTGCCCGGTTCCCCCGCGCTGGATGCGGCCAACCCGACCGTCTCACTGACGACCGACCAACGCGGGCTGCCGCGCCCGCAAGGCGCCGCCGCCGACATCGGCGCGTTCGAGCGCGGGACGCTGGCTCTCGCCAAGACGGTGACGCCCACCACGGACGCGCCCTATCACGGCCTTGTCACCTACACACTGACGATCAGCAACGGCGGCGCGAGCGACGCGCCCGGCGTCTGGCTGCGCGACCCGCTGCCGGCCCAGGTGGACTTTGCGCGCTGGGTGGAAAATCACGGGGCCGGCGTCACTAACAATGAAATCACGTGGAATGGGACGCTCACGGCGACGACGGCGCTCACTTTCACCTTTGTCGCCACGCAGACCGGTTATTATGGTGATACCGTCGTCAACACCGCCGAATTGAGCGACGCGCACCAACGGCTGACGGCCGCCGCAAGTTTCACCGTCGAGCGGCCGCAGCTCGCCCTGCGCAAGACGGTCACGCCGGTCGTAGACGTACCCTATCACGGCGTCGTCACCTACACGCTCGTCCTCAGCAACATCGGCCCCGTCGCCGACCCGGCGGCGCGCCTGACCGATACGCTGCCGGCGGAGGTGGACTTTGCGCGTTGGGTGGGCGACGCTCACGGCGCGCTGGTCAGCAGCGATCAAATCACCTGGACGGGCATCCTCACCGCCCACACCGCGCTCACTTTTACCTTTCAGGTAACGCACACCGGCAATTACGGCGAAATCGTTCTCAATGCGGCGGACTTTAGCGGGCAGCTCGACGCCGGGCAGGCCACGGCCAGCTTCGCCATCGAATGTGGCTCGGCCCTCACCGTGACAAACACGGCCAACGCTGGCCTCGGCAGCCTGCGGGCAGTCATCAACGGCGTTTGTCCCGGCGGCGTGGTGAATTTCGCGCCCGCGCTGGCCGGGGAGACCATCACCCTGACCGAAGTGATCACCATCGGCAAGCCGCTGACCCTCGACGGCAGTGGGCTGAGCGCGCGGGTGCGCCTCAGCGGCGACGATGCCACGCGGCTGTTCATCATTAGCGAGACCGGCGCGGTGACGATGACGCAGCTTGTACTGACGAACGGCCTCGGCGTATATGATGAGGAGTGCTTCTGCTTCACCTACGGCGGCGCGATCTGCAACGCCGGCGAGCTGACGCTCCAGGACATGCACTTCATCGACAATCAAGCCGACGTGGGCGGCGCCGTTTACAGTCCCGCCAACAGTCGCCTGTGGGTTAATGCCAGCGAGTTTTACAGTAACACTGCGACGTATTACGGCGGCGCGCTGTATATTGACACCGACACCGACAACACCCACGCCCAGGTGACGGGCAGCGTCTTTATGACCAACACCTCCGCCAATAATGGCGGCGCGATAGCCAACGGGGAAAGCATGTTGACTGTAACGGGCAGCGTCTTTATAGCCAATACCGCCGTCAATAGGGGCGGCGCGATAGCCAACGAGTGGGGCGTGTTGACTGTGACCGACAGCCTCATTTCCGGGAACAGCAGTACGCAAGACGGCGGCGGGTTGTATCTGTACGATGGGCCGACGACGCTGGTAAGTACCACCATCGCCCACAACCA
>CAYTDH010000390.1:1745-4603 GCA_964436325.1 uncultured Tangfeifania sp. | reverse complement strand
GCAGTAATCGGGCACTTTGTCCCTCGCATATGGAACAAATAAATCAACAATAAAAAAATAAATAAATAAAATTACTTCAAATGAAAAAACTAGGAAAACTGAAATTAAATCAGCTTAGCAAAACAGAAATCGAAAAGAGAGAAATGAATGCTTTAAGAGGAGGCTGTGCATGTGCTGCCTATTGTGGTTGTCAATACGAGGGAGAACAATGCAGTTCAGGCGATTCATACTATGGAGGTTCAACTAGTGACGCTAATGCAGATGCAAATGGACAAGACCAACATGATAGTATAAATTAGATGGTAAAAATATGTTACCACTACCTGGGATAAGAAAGTTATCCCAGGTACTTAAACTTTTTAAAACTTTTTGTTATGGTAAAAAGAAATGTTTTGTTAGTGTTTTTGGTTGCTGGTATACTGCTTATCAAATGTACTATTGATAAAAAAGGAAATAACACCAATAACAATATTGACGTAGTTCATTCTGGAGAGATTTCTTTTTTACTGAGTTCTCCTGAAACAGAAAGCGATACACTTAAAACTTCATATTTTGCAGATACAGTAATATATATTCCGCTGGAAACTACGGCAGACAATTATATCCGGCGTTTCAAACAGTTATGGATGAATGATTCTGTTTTATTAGTTAATAGTGGTGATGCATTATTTATGTTTCAACGAAACGGAGAATTTATCAGAAAAGTTGGCAGGAATGGAAAAGGCCCCGGGGAATACGCGAGGATTTTTAATTTTGAAATAATTCGTGATACTATTTATATTTCTTCAACTGCAAAAAAGTCTTTTATCAAATATACATTAAACGGTACCTTTTGTGATGAAATTCAGTTAAATTACCAACCCGTTTTTTTTAGTAGTACTATTGATAACAAACTGGTGTGCTATCATTGGCAGGAAGGAAAGCTGTTTTTATATGATAAAAATTTTCTATCCCCTGATACTATTGTTGTTGAACACGGAGTGACAGTAGGCAGATATAAATATTCTATTTCAGATCCTGCTTTTATGACCTACTTTCAAAAACACAGCTCCGGCCTTCTTTTTAATAACTATTTAAATGATACTATTTGGAAAATAGCAAAAGCAATTAAAGAACCTGGATTTATTTTGGATATTAAGAATGATTTGCTCCCTTTAGAGAAAAGTATTGAATTTTGTAATGGAGATTTTAAAAGGTGGGAAAGTATGGCAAAAACTTACCAACTGGTACATATAATCCCCATTGAGTCTCAAATTTTTGCCTTCCAAAAATATTGGCTAGGAGAAAGTTACACAGCTATTTACTATTATAATAGAAAACAATCAATTGAAAAAAAGTTCAATTCGTCGTATATTTATGATGACCTTGTCAGTAAACAGAAAATATCTAATGTAATTTTTTTAAAATCCGCAAATGGGTATTTAGTTGCAGAGATGCAGCCATATAAACTCAGGCAAAATATAGAAGGCTCAAAAGAGAAGCCTTCTTCATTATGGCTTAAACAAATGGCTTCGGTAGGAGAGAATGACAATCCAATCTTGATTTTAATGCGTTTACATAATAAAAACTGAATTGAATCCTATTTTATTCATATTAAAACGGCTCTTCCACATCGTGATTAATGTTGTCTTATTACTATATGTTAATCAGTCAATTGAGCTTTATAAGAAAAATAATATTTTTCAACTATTAATCACGATTGAAAGCATTATAGTACAAAAAAATAGAATAAGCAGTTTTTATCATATTAAATGTTGTGTATGGGACTTATGCAAAACCAATTTGGCCCGGCTTAGCCTTAACGGGTGGTGTTCCATAATCCGTTAAGGCAGTAACCGGGCACTTGTCCCTCGCATATGGAACAAATAAATCAACAGTTAAAATAATAAAATTACTTCAAATGAAAAAACTAGGAAAACTGAAGTTAAATCAGCTTAACAAAGCAGAAATTGAGAAAAAAGGGCAAAATGCCATTCGTGGAGGTGTTTGGTGTGATTGTATGTATGAAGGAGAACAATGCAGTCAAGGTGACGATTATTATGGTGGGGCAACGATTGAGGCTAACTATCAGGCCAATAATCCATAATAAATTTCTCTTTGTTTTTAAAGTTATATAGAGAAATAGAAGAGAAAATTTTATTTGGGATTCTGTATTTTATTTTTTCTATCAATGTTTTTATAAATTGTTGAATAGAGTTATAATATATGGAATCCCTTCCAAAAAAAACAGAATTATGAAATATCAAATTATAATAATTTTCCTTTCAGCAACTTTGGTTTTACCTTTAATTGGGTGCACAGGCAAGGAAAACAAAGGAAATGAAATAATCGATAATCAAAAAGATTATAAAGTGGAGATCCCTGTTAATATAAAACTACCCCCAAAAGGGGCAAAAATATTAAATGTATCAGAATTTGCTGACACAATTTTGTTTATCCCATTGGAAACAAACGCTGAATCGTTACTTGGTGGGGTTCAAAGGGTTCAAATTACCGGAAACAAAATTCTTATTGCCGGTAATGATAGATTGATTTTGTTTTCAAAAGATGGAAATTTTTTAAGGCAAATCGGGAAAAAAGGAAATGGGCCGGGAGAATATAACTATATTACTGATTTTGCTGTTATGGATGATACAATAACTATATCTCCAAGCAGTAAAAAAACTATAGTTAAATACACATTAAACGGGGATTTTATTGGAGAAACCTTACTTCCGAACGATTTTAGACTGTCTTGGTTTGACGTTACATTCGACAAAAAATTCGTTAGCTATAAATTATTGAGAAGTGGGAAATTGTGCGTTTTAGATAAAAACTTATCTAAAATTGACACAATAACCATTAATAACAATGCCCCT
>CAYTDH010000390.1:0-1735 GCA_964436325.1 uncultured Tangfeifania sp. | reverse complement strand
CCTACTATATACAGGGAGAGATTTGATTATGCTTTAGAAAATGGAAGTGAGAAAAGATTGTTGTTTACAGATTATATGAGCGATACCATTTGGGACCTTTCGAAAGGGAAAAAAGAGATTGGCTACATATTAAATATGGGAGATAAAATATTACCCGAGGAATATCGCTTTGAACGTTTCGGTTTTGATCACGAACGGTGGATGAAAGTAGCCGCCCCCTATCAAAAAATAAAAATAGTTGATACCCCTTCTTTTTTGTTTTTGTTTCAAAAAGGATGGGTAGAAGAAGATATCCTTAATACAATTTTCATTTATGATAAAGTTAAAAATATGATAAAAAAATATGAAACGCCTTATATTTTCGATGATTTAGTTAGCAAACAAAATCTAAATCCGCTTTACAGTTCTCGCAATTGTATTATCGCAACTATAAGTCCATTAGCGTTAAAGCAAAAGTTAAAGAAAAAATCATGGGAAACTGCCCCTCTTTCAAAATGGCTGGATCAAATGGGCAAGGTGAAAGAAGATGACAATCAAATTCTTGTTATTATGCCTGTTCGGGATAAAAGTTTAAAAAAGATAGAATAATAGAAATAGTGAAAATGGATTTTATTAAAATTAGTTCAAATGACATTTGGCAAAATATCATAAACCTAAAACAATTGGTTTTTGAAGTTACTGATGCCTGCAATTTACGTTGTAAGTATTGTGGTTATGGTGATTTGTATGAAGGGTATGACCCCAGGAAAAAAGAAAACTTATCATTTAGAAAAGCTTGCGCTGTTTTGGATTACTTATCAAAATGTTGGCAGGATAATATTGAGAATTCGCTATGCCTGCCTTTTACGTTAGGATTTTATGGGGGCGAACCTTTAATAAATATAAATTTGATAAAGGAAATTATCCGTTACAGTGAATCATTAAACATTACCACTAAAAAAAGTTCACTATAACATGACAACAAATGGATTGTTACTGGATCGGCATATGGATTACCTTGTTGAAAAGAAGTTTAATTTATTAGTAAGTATAGATGGTAATGAAAAAGAACATTCATATAGAGTAGATCATAATAATTTAAATTCACACAAACGGGTGGTTGAAAACGTTAAACTTTTGCAACAGGTATATCCGGACTATTTTAAAAGATACGTTCGTTTTAATACGGTATTACATAATATGAACAATGTTGAAAGTGCACATCAATATATTCAGAATACATTTGGCAAAAAAACAACAATTTCCCCACTGAATAATTCAGGTATCCGGAAGGATAAAGTGGAAGAGTTTTACAAAATGTTCCAAAATGTTGAGAAAAGTATGGAGCAAAGCAAAAACCGGAAAGAACTGGAAAAGGAATTATTTTTAGAAGCTCCGGGTATTAGTCAATTATCAAATTTTATCTACAAGTTTTCAGGGAATATGTTTGATAGCTACTATTCTTTATTTTACGATGACAATGTAACTGAAACAGTGCCAACGGCCACATGTACGCCTTTTTTAAGAAAAATGTTTGTAACTGTGAACGGAAAAATTTTGCCCTGTGAAAGAGTGAACCACGAGTTTGCCATGGGGCAGGTGTTTGACGATAAAGTTGAATTGAATTTTGATCAAGCTGCCAAAATATTCCATAATTACGTATTCAGGTTCGTAATACAGTGTAAGACCTGTGCAAATAATTTAAAATGTACACAATGCGTGTTTCAGATAGATGAAATTAACTCATCTAATCCGC
>CAYTDH010000389.1:0-4607 GCA_964436325.1 uncultured Tangfeifania sp. | reverse complement strand
AGTGCGATTTCCTGATTGCTTTCATTGTGAGTCTTTTATAAAAATCTGTCATTGGAATCCGCCAGCCGGCGGAAGGAGAAATCCCTCCATATTTCAACAGATTTCTTCTCCTGCCTGCCTCCTCGCCAGATAACGGAAGGAGAAATCTCACTTTCATGGAATAATGTTAATCGGAAACCGTGATTCTTTCATCTGTGTTCATCTGCGAATCATCCGTGTTCATCTGTGGAAGATCTCTTTGAATCTGTGGAAGGTCTCTTCGAATCTGTGGAAGATCTCTTCCTGGATTTTGTGGATAAAAAAAAACGCCTCCCTGTTACCGGGAAGCGTTTTACCGTTTTAGCACTATTTACTACAAACTATTCACTGCATTTAAATCTTCAAATGCTCTTTGCAGACGGGCAATCATTGCTTCCTCGCCTTTGCGCAGCCATGCGCGCGGGTCATATATTTTTTTGTTGGGCTTGTCTTCGCCTTCGGGGTTTCCGATTTGGGTCTGCAGGTAGTCGTGCTTTTCGGCTTCGTAAGCGCGTACACCATCCCAGAAAGCCCATTGTGTATCGGTATCGATGTTCATCTTAATAACTCCGTAGTCGATCGCTTCGCGGATCTCTTCGTGGGAAGAACCTGATCCTCCGTGGAAAACAAAATCTACCGGGTAGTCGTCGTCCAGATTGTGTTTGTCTTTGATGTACTTCTGTGAATTTTTCAGAATAACCGGTTGAAGCTTCACATTTCCGGGTTTATACACACCGTGAACATTTCCAAAAGAAGCGGCAACGGTGAAGTTGGGGCTCACTTTTTTCAGTTCTTCCCAGGCATAACTGACCTCTTCGGGCTGGGTATACAGTTTGGAGCTGTCCACTTCGGTATTGTCCACGCCATCTTCTTCACCGCCGGTGATTCCCAGTTCAATTTCGAGGGTCATGCCCATTTTGCTCATTCGTTCGAGGTATTTTTTGCAAATTTCGATGTTTTCCTCGAGGGGTTCTTCCGAAAGGTCGAGCATGTGCGAGCTGAACAGCGGTTTTCCTGTTTCGGCGAAATGTTTTTCACCCGCTTCGAGCAGACCGTCGATCCACGGCAGCAATTTTTTTGCGGCATGATCGGTGTGCAAAATAACGCGCACGCCGTAAGCTTCTGCCAGGGTATGGATATGTTTTGCTCCGGCAATACCCCCAAGGATGGCCGACTGCAGTCCTTCCATTTTCAGGCCTTTGCCGGCATTAAATGCGGCACCGCCGTTGGAGAACTGGATGATAACAGGTGCATTGGCTGCTTTGGCTGCTTCCATCACTGCGTTGATGGAGGATGAGCCAATCACATTGACGGCAGGAAGTGCAAATTTATTCTCCTGGGCTACTTTGAAAATGTATTGTACGTCGGACCCTGTAACAACGCCCGGCTTCACAACATCAGCTATTCTTTCCATAATGATTCCTTTTAATTTGTTGATTTAATCGTATTTACATGTTTAAGGTCAAAAGTACGATTTCAGATTTGGCGGAGCAAATATTGGTTGTTAAGTAAGATTAATTTCTTTAAAATTTAATATTTGGATGTTGCGTTGTGGATTTCGAAATGGGTTTTTCTGGGGCAAGAAGGGGAGAAGAAATGATTCCTAAACGATGCTTTTTATCTAGAATGATTTTAAATTAAGATTTTTTTGTCATGACGGATTGAATGCAGTATTGTTAAATGAGATTCTTTTTTTGAGACTACCATGAAAGCATATATTTAAAAAGGAAATAGAAGTTTCAAGAAAGCTGGAGAAATTGGGTTTTGGTTTACTTTTAATTGAAGATGCGACTTGTCATGATTCAGTTGATTTTTTTCAGGAGAGGATATTTCAGGGGGAAGGATTTTTATTTTCCCGGAGTTTAAATTTCTAAATTTTTCAAAGGAAGATTTTTTTGGAGGAGAAATTTTCTGTTTTCATTAGAAATTAATTTTATGTTTAGTTAAGTTGTTTGTGTTTTTTTTAATATTAATTGTCAATCTGTGCCCTGTTTTTTAAAGATCAAACTTTATTATCTTAGCGGCAGAAATTACAAACCCGATTATAGAATTTTGTTATGAAGAAGATGTATATATGAATATGCGTGTAATTAAATTGTGGCCTGCTCCACTGAAAAGCAGTGACTTGTTGAATTCCCCTCCCCGAATTGTTTTTTACTTTTTTTTGATTTTCTTTTTTGTTGCATTTGGGTTTGTGGCCCGGGGCAAAACCTATTATGTCAGCAGCAGTATGGGTGATGACTTGAATCCGGGCACGAGTGAAAATTTTGCCTGGGAAAGTTTGTCGAAGGTGAACAATTATTCGTTTCAGCCCGGTGATCAGATACTTTTTAAGCGGGGCGATGAATGGGAGGGTACCATAATAGTGAATGCTTCCGGAACAGAGGGCAATCCAATTGTTTACGGGGCTTACGGAACGGGAGACAAGCCCAGGATATATGGTTCGGAGGTAATTATGGGTTGGACCAGACATAATGGGAATATTTACAAGGCTACTTTTCCCTCCAATATTACCCAGCTTTTTGCCAATGGGGTTAAAATGAAACCTGCAAGGTTAACCAATACAGGATATAATTATATTAATTCAGTTACCAATCAAACTCAGTTTTCTTGTGATGCCCTTGATGCAGGGGTAAATTACTCAGGTGCAAAAGTTCTGTTAAGAACAGAAAACTGGTTCTCAATTATGCGAACAGTTACTTCATCAAGTTCAAAAAGCCTTACAATTAATTATGCACCTCGAGGAACAATCAAAGAAAATCAGGGGTTTCTTTTAATGAATAAATTAGAGTTTCTTGATTCTCCCCGTGAATGGTTTTATGATTCTGGGAACAAAACGGTTTATTTTTGGTCGCCAAATGGAGATTCTCCGGCCAATTACAAAATTAGAGGTTCTGTTGTTGCTAATGGGTTTTATTTGTCATCTAAAAGTTACGTAAACATTCAAGACCTTAATATTCTTCAGCAAAAGGATTCAGGAATTAAGATGCAAAGTGGGGGCAATAAATTTATTACTATTGAAGGAAATTTAATATCAGGACAGGAAGGAACCGGTATATATGATCAGACAACAACAAGTCAAAATTTATTGATTCAAAACAATACAATACATGACTGTAATGGGGTTGGGATATATGCATATATTTCAAATTCTGTTATTCGCGACAATGATATTTTAAATATTGGTGACTGGGAAACATTAGGACTTTATGGTACATGGAACGATGATGGAGGAACTGGAATGGAAATTTCAGGAGACGGTAATATCATTGAATACAATCGTTTAAATAGAACAAACTGGAATGGTATTTTCTGGAGAGGAAATTCCGTAATTCAGTACAATTATATTAAAGATGCCTGTTTATATAAATCAGACGGGGGGGGGATATATACAGGTGGAAAATCAACTGCAGGCTCAGTTTTAAGGTACAATATCATTGATAATGTTATAGGGAATAAAGAGGGCTGGATTAGTAGCCGGAATATGGGGAATGGTATTTTTCTTGACGAACCTTCTTTGAATATTTTGGCTGAACACAATACAATTGTGCGATGTTCAAATTCCGGTTTTTTCCTTCATGATTCTGAAAATCACACTCTAAAACACAATACTGTTTTTGATGCAAGACAGAGTTTAGGGATTAATGGTTATTCGGGTATTATTGAATCAAATGTTTCTAATAATTTGTTTGTTATTGGGAAAGCGACTGATGATTATAATCCCTGGCAATTAGCAATATCTTATTATGGTGGTAATGTTGTTTTTAATAACAATATTTACGTGAATGGATTTGTTAATGATCAAGTCTTTAAAAATGGATATCCTTTTGGATACCATGTATTTGCAGATTGGAAAGCAATTATAGGAAGTGATGCTAACAGCACATACATTGGAACAGATTTAAAGGAAGGTGAATCACAGGAAATATTTTATAATGATACAAAACAAACAAAGACCTACAAACTGGGAACTTCCGTTTTCAGGGATATCTATGGGAACCAAATTACACATTCATTTACTCTTGAACCTTTTACGTCAAAAATACTTATAGGAACGGATTTCAAAAGCATTATTTCCGATGATAATACACCTGAATTGGAGGCATCACCAGTTGATATTTCACTTGATTTTGGTTCAGGGTCTACTGGCACCTTCGAAATTTCTTCGAATACCAACTGGAATATAAGTGATGATGCAGATTGGCTTGATGTTTCACCGGAAACAGGTTCAAACGACGGAATCATTCATGTGACGACCAACTCCGTAAATACTGGTTCCAGCTCAAGAACTGCAACTTTAACAATTACCGGAATAGGTGTTCCTGAAAAATCCGTTACTATAACACAAGAATACCAGCCAGTAATTTCAAATGCTGAAGGAAATACTGACATTTATGGTTATACTTCGATATCGGCTAACCGACGTGCCCAGCCGGTAACATTCAGCAGCTCAGGAGAAATTCAGAGTATATCGATTTACCACAACGGGGGTACCGGGAATCTGCTGTTGGGGGTTTATTCCAATGAATCCGGCTCACCGTCATCGCTGTTGGGGGTAACATCACCTGCTGCACTCCATTCCACCGAAG
>CAYTDH010000388.1:2855-4616 GCA_964436325.1 uncultured Tangfeifania sp. | reverse complement strand
CCATTAACTCAAATCACTTCCATGGAAGGCAACAATGAGGCTACCCTCTCCCCCGATGAAAAAATGGTGGCCATTCGTTACTCGGCTGCCAACAAACCCTGGGAGCTGTACCTCCAAAAGAACAAACCCGGGGCCGAACCGGAGCAAATCACGCATTCAACCACAGAGGCCTTTAACAGCTATGCGTGGCGGATGCCTGAGTTTATCACCTTTAAAGCCCGCGACGGAGCTGAAGTACATGCCCGCTTGTACCGGCCCGAAAATCCCCAAAAAAATGGTCCGTCCGTGATTTTTGTGCATGGTGCCGGTTACCTGCAAAACGCGCATAAGTGGTGGAGCAGCTATTTCAGGGAGTACCAGTTCCATAATTTCCTTGTAGATAACGGGTATACCGTTCTTGACATCGATTACCGGGGAAGTGCCGGCTATGGCCGCGACTGGAGAACTGCCATTTACCGTCATATGGGAGGAAAAGACCTTACCGACCAGGTAGACGGAGCCCGATTGCTGGTGGAAAAATATGAAGTTTCACCCGGGAAGACAGGCATCTACGGGGGTTCTTACGGGGGCTTTATCACGCTGATGGCACTCTTTAAGGAGGCTGATACCTTTGCAGCAGGGGCCGCTTTGCGTTCGGTAACCGACTGGGCTCATTATAACCACGGCTACACGTCAAATATCCTGAACACCCCGGAAAAGGACAGTCTCGCTTTTGTAAGGAGCTCCCCCATCTATTTTGCAGAAGGACTCGAAGACCCGCTGCTCATGTGCCATGGCATGGTGGATGACAATGTCCAGTTCCATGATATCGTCAGGCTCACCCAGCGCCTCATCGAACTGGGTAAAGAAAACTGGGAGCTGGCCGTTTACCCGTTGGAAGCCCATGGATTCCGTGAACCCAGTAGCTGGACCGACGAATACAAACGGATTTATAAACTGTTTGAGGAAAACCTGAAAGAATAACGGCCGGCAACCAGCCCCTGTAAATGGATGAGAATAAAAAGCAGGCTACTCCTCCAGCCCGTAATTTCCTTTCCGGAAGATCCTTTTCCCCCAGTAAACAAAGGGGGTATCCGCTGCAGCCACAATCCATTTCAGGAAATAGGTCGTAATAAAAATTTCGAACAGCACTCCGGTGCCATAGACCCCGTAAAAGGCAATAAGCACAAAAATGGCACTGTCAATCAACTGGGAAACCATCGTGCTGAGGTTGTTGCGGAGCCAAATCTGATGGTCTTTGGAAAACCGCTTCCTCCAAAAATGGTAAGCCCAGACATCGTGACGCTGCGAAAGCAGGTAAGCTGCCATACTGGCCAGGGCAATCCGGGGCATCAGCTTAAAAATGGTACCTGTGGCATCATGGGTCACCACCGAAAACGCATCTCCTTCCAAAGGATGGAAGAAAAGAGCAAGGTTCATCAGCAGTGTCATGGATATTAAACTGAAAAAACCAATCCAAACCGCCTTTTTGGCTTCCTCTTTTCCGTAATTCTCAGACAGAATATCGGTCACCAAAAAAGAAGAGGCATAAACAATATTTCCAAGGGTGGCGGCCATCCCAAAAAGTTCGATGGTTTGAATGACCTGGATATTCGCCACGATCACCGAAATGGGAATCCACATAACAAGTCCCCATTTTCCAAAAAGTTTGTACGCAAAAATAATGAGCAGAAAATTGGCCAGAAGCATAACCAGCCATAACAATTCATTGGACATTTTTTTCATTTTAAGCCGCAGGGTGATGGAACCTGCGGGTAGTTA
>CAYTDH010000388.1:0-2755 GCA_964436325.1 uncultured Tangfeifania sp. | reverse complement strand
GCAACAATTCCTATATTTTTCTTTCGCTTCATTTTATTCATAGCTAACCGTGTTTTATCCTCACTAACGTTCATCCCTCAAAAAAGGGTGAACACAATAAAGTCCATATCATGACAGGCTTTTAATCTCATCCATGATTTCCGAAGCAAGTTCTGCGGCCTCTCCCTCCGAACGCGCCTCGGAGTATACCCGTATAATGGGTTCTGTGTTGGACTTGCGCAGATGGACCCATGAATCTGAAAATTCAATTTTCACCCCGTCGGTAGTATCCACCTTCTCCCGGGCATATTTTTCTTTGATTCTTTGGAGCAATGCATCCATATCGGTATCGGGGGTGAGTTCAATTTTATTTTTGGAGATGAAATAATCGGGATAATTCCGGCGGAGTTCAGAACATTTCAATTTGCTCTTGGCAAGGTGCGTCAGAAAAAGGGCGGCCCCAACCAAAGCATCGCGCCCGAAATGACTTGCGGGATAAATCACCCCACCGTTTCCTTCACCGCCAATTACAGCGTGAATTTCCTTCATTACATTAACCACGTTCACTTCCCCTACAGCAGAGGACGCATGCTGTTGCCCGTGTTTTTCGGTAACATCGCGCAGGGCACGGCTCGACGACATATTGGAAACCGTATTTCCCGGAGTCTGACTCAGCACATAATCCGCTATCGCCACGAGCGTATATTCTTCATTAAAAAAAGAACCATCTTCATTGATAATGACCAGGCGGTCAACATCGGGGTCTACCACGAAGCCCACATCCACATTACTCTTTTGAATAGTTTCCGCAGTCTCCTTCAGGTTTTCGGGAACCGGTTCGGGGGTATGGGCAAAATGTCCGGTAGGTTCACAGTTGATTTCCACCACATTTTTCACGCCCAGTGCTTTCAGCATCATAGGCATTGCAATACCCCCCACCGAATTAACGGCATCCACGGCCACAGAAAAGCCGGCAGCCCTGATGGCCTCCTGATCCACAAGGGTTAGACCGAGAACCTTTTGTACATGGACAGCGGTATAATCTTTCTCCGATACGCGCCCCAGTTCATCGACGCCGGCAAAGCTAAAATCGCCCGATTCGGCTATCTCAAGCACTTTGGCCCCTTCTTCCGCATTCAGGAACTCTCCGGAGGCATTCAGGAGTTTCAGGGCATTCCACTGTTTTGGGTTGTGGCTGGCGGTAAGGATAAGTCCCCCGTCTGCCGCTTCGCCGGTCACGGCCATTTCAGTGGTGGGGGTAGTGGCCAGACCGATATTCACCACATCAGCACCCATCCCTGTGAGGGTGGCAACCACCAAAGCACTAACCATCTCCCCGGAGATGCGTGCATCGCGACCTACAACAATCTTCAAACGGGAGCCGGACGCATTTTGCCTGGCCCACCGGGCATAAGCCGCAGTAAATTTTACAACATCAAGCGGGCTGAGTCCCTCACCGGGACGACCGCCAATTGTGCCCCTGATTCCGGAAATGGATTTGATAAGTGCCATATCTTTTTTATTGAATTTGGAACAAAAATAACAAAAATGCGCGGTTCAAGGGAGGTTATTCACCATTCTCTTCCAACTCATGAAGCATCTGCTTCAGACGATGGATATAGTTTCCGTAAAGCCGGCGGAATCCCCAGCGCATCAGAAGAAAAAGGCCTCCTACAATGACCCCCAAAACAACCAGGCCGGTCACTAAAGCAAGAGCTATGGTTCGTGCCGGTAAATCCTCCAGCATCATTCCCTGCTCCCCGGCGCTTTCCGACATCCCCATCACCATCCCGGTGACAAAAGCAATGGCAATGGCAACCGATAAAATAGTCAGGGCCAGGTAAAAAAGACGCTGATAAATCCTTAATATCCGGATAATCCTCATCAGCACTTCTTTCAAATCACATGCAATATCGCATCTCTTCTTTATAATGGAGTACCGGATGGAAAAATAGATGAAAGTGGTTAAAAAGAAAAGATTGCTGAAAAGACTCATAAAAAGCAGCCACCGCGGAACCTCCTGCGGCTGGCCTGCCATTTGGGAAAGGAGGGGCGAAAAAACAAAATCATCCAGGATAAAAAGGGCAATAAGCAGAAAGAGAATCACAAATCCGATTTTTATGTTGCGGTCGATTTTTTCAATCAAGCTCGTGGCCCGCTTTTGAAACATCTCATTGATTTGGTGTTCATCCAGCTCCCTGGTTGAACCCATCTTTTTCCAGGTTTTTTTCAATTCTCTGAGTTCCATAATCACTCCTCCTCTTTTTGCATCAATTCGCGCAATTTCTTTTTGATCCGGTTCATTTTCACCCGCACATAATTTTGGCTGATCCCGGTAATCTCTGCAATCTCTTCATACTTCTTATTTTCAAAATACAGCAAAACAATGGATTTCTCAATCCCAGAAAGCTTCCCCACCGCCGAATGAAGCTGTCTGATGTCCTCTTCACTCCCGGAATCGGTGCCATCCTCAGGCAACTGAAAGTTCTCATAGGTCAATGAGCTGGTGTCGGGCCTGCGCTTCGCTTTTTTAAATGAGGTGATGGCCGTATTCAATGCTACCCTGTACATCCAGGTTGAAATTTTGGAGTCGCTCCGGAACGTAGGAAAAGCTTTCCACAACTGTGCCATTATCTCCTGAAAAAGATCATTCCGGTCATCCATTGTATCACCATACATGTTACATACTTTATGGATAATCCCCTGATTTTTCTGCACTATTTCTAAAAATTCCTTTTCCAAACCAGATTATTAGTAGAAAAGATTAAAAAGAATT
>CAYTDH010000387.1:0-4617 GCA_964436325.1 uncultured Tangfeifania sp. | reverse complement strand
TTGAAATACCAGTTTTCATCGCCCCTACCGGCGAAAACCTGTCCAGGCGATCCGTCTTCAGCCCCGGCGCCGGCGGTCTTAACGCTTGCCCGTAAAAAAAAGAATTACGGGTTAAGAGAAAAGAAGCGCCCGCCGGTTAGTGTCTTGTAGGTTCATCTTGCAGCGGCGCCCAGGCAGGCGGTCAAAAGCGCTCCCCCGGCCCCGGCTTATCTTGTAATGTATTACGAAATTTTTTCGTAATAAAAGGTAAAAAGTTATTGACAAAACCGCCTGAATTTAGTAAGGTTTACCCATCTTTGGCAAGGGTGTTTCAAGTTAATCTAAAACAAAAAAAGGAGGGTTTTTTACCATGTCTCAAAATTTGCAAAACCTGCCGTTGCCGTCCGTTTATGCTGTCGCGTCTTCCGCGTCCGCATCGGATGTTTTCTGCTTTTTCGGTGTCCGGCCGTCTTCCCGTTCCCTTTCCGGGTTTGTGGCTGTCACCGGTTTTTCAAAGCTGGAAACAGCCGCTTTATTTTCCCGCACCTGGTCAAAACGTTTGCCGGCGGTTTGTCAAGGTTGCAGCGTCCGTAAATCCAGCAAAGGGCATTTCAACGTTTCCATCCCGGTTTCCCTTGCTTCGGTCCCGGCGTCCTGCCGCGTTTCAAATGTCCCGGTTTGGGTTTCCGGTTCCTGGTCTTCAGTGGTTTCCGCGTTCAATTCCCGCTTGCGCCCGCTCCCGGCCCTCCCGCCCGTTTTCGGCGGCGCCTTCCCTTTGGGGCCCCCGGTTTGGGGTTTGGCCTGATGTCGCCGGTTTTTCCTGCAATCGGTTTTTGCGGCGCCCGGTCCTTGTCCGGGCGCCTGTTCACGCTTGCGGTTTCCTCGGTCAAAGCTGTTGTTTCCGCTTTTCCGGGGGTCCCGGTTTCCGCGGGTTGTTCCACCGGCGCCGATGCGGCGGTTAGGGCGGCAGTTCCTTGCTGCTCCGTCTGGCGGGTTTCGTCCGGCCTTTTCGGTTCCGGCCGCGCCGCTTTCGCCCGCCGCTCCGTTGCGCTTATCCGCTCTTTACCGGCCGGTTCCGCTTATATTGGTTTTGTGGTTTCACCCTGTCCACCCAATATTTCCCCGGCCTGCCGTTGGATTCCAGGGCGCCCGGTTTCCGGTTCCTGGTCTTCTCTGGCCCTGGCCGCAGGCGTGGGCTTGCAAGTGTTTGTTTTCTGGCTGGGTTCCGGTCCGCCCGCTCTCCCGGTTTGGCCTGGCGAATGGGCGCCGGCGGCGGCGCCGTTCAACGGCGGTTTCCAATATGCTCAGCCGGCGTTTTGAAAGGGGGTTTTTATGCTAAACTGTGATAATGTCAAATCGTTCAAAGGCTTTTATTCTCTTGTTATGGTCCGGGGTAAACGGCGGGTTTTTGTCGGTCTTTTCCCCCACAAATACAGAGCGTCTTCTATAGCGTCCCAGCTTGATTGGGATGGTTTTAAACCGTTAATCACCAAAATTTAAACACGCCCGGCCGGCGGATCTCAAAACCGCCGGCCTCCAAATAAAAGGATCTATCATGAAAATATCAATATCAACCGGAAATATCAAAATGGGTAACATCCCATCGATCAGCCTCCCGCCCGGTTCATCATGTCCCGCCGGAGTCCCGTGTTTTCAAGATTGCTACGCCAATAAAGCCTATTTAATACCAGCCCGCCAGGCATGGCAAAAAAACATGGACCTTTATCAATCGGACCCGGAAAGCTTTTTCATAGTAATTTCCGAATACCTGTCCACTCACCGCTTATCCGTCCGCTTTTTCCGGTATCACGTCGGCGGAGATTTCCCGGATGCTGCATACCTCGATCATTGTATAAACCTTGCAAACACTTTTAAAAATGTAAACTTCTTATCGTTTACAAAACGCTACGAACTGATTTCAAAAGTTCAATTCCCGCCCAACTTCACCGTCATCGCATCTTCATGGCCCGGCTTGCCAATGCCCCGGCAAATACGCAAACGGTTTCCTGTCGCCTGGATGCAGGACGGCAATGAATCCCGCGTCCCAAAATCCGCGTTAATTTGTCCCGGTTTCTGCGACGCCTGCGGCATGTGCTGGCAGATCCGCAAATTAAATTGTGATGTATGCTTTTATAAACATTAATCAAAGAAAGGAAAAAAACATGGAATTAAACCAAAACGACAAAGTAAAACTCATTTATCCGAAGGCTATAAAATAAGAAAACCCCTCAAGGGTTGCCGCCCTTGAGAGGTTTAAAAATAACCTGGAGGATGTCCCCCATGTCTCAAGACATCCTCTATCAAACTTTTAAGGAGGATTCAACATGAATTTACCCGTACAGACCGTACAGACCGAAAACGAAAACACAAACGCAATCGCAACTTTTGACATCCGGCCCGCCGACTTCATGTCCGCCCTGGACCGCCGCGAAAACAACCGGAAAGCCCTGCTATCCTGGATCAAGGACAACCTGGTGGATGGCGTCGACTACGGACGTATCCTGATAAAAGGCCAGTGGTCGAAACCCTCCCTATGGAAACCCGGAGCCGAAAAAATATCCGCCATGCTGAACCTCACACCCCGCTTTCCAAGCCACCTCGAATACGAACGAGCCGCTTACGAAGGCCGCAAAATCTACATGATAATTCTGAAATGCTTGCTTGAAACCCCCGGCGGATTCACGGCGGGGGAGGGGATCGGCGCCCGCCTGCTCGCAAAAGACAACGGCGATATCAACAAAGCCCTGAAAATGGCCGAAAAGTCCGCCCACATCAACGCCGTTCTCAGAGTCGCCGGCCTTTCCGAAATCTTCACGCAAGATCTGGAAGACATGGCCGCCGAAAAAAACCAGGCCCGACAGCCCGCCGAAAAAGCGCCGGTTTATGAACTCCGCCCGAAACAACAACCGCCCGCCGCGGACCGCAACCCCGCACCGCAACCCAAGACCCCCGAACCGGCGATCAGCGAAAACCCCTACACCAAAAAGTCGATCCGGTTTCTTTCCCAACACTTCCTTTTTACCCGCGAAGAAAAAAGAAAAGCCGCCGAATTTCTTCAGTCCGGAAGTTATTCCGATGAAAAAGGCCTCCGCTTTATCGAATCCCTGAAAAACCATATCCGGGAACGGGAAAGCGCCCCAGATCCCGAAACACGCCAGATCAACCAGATGATAGCCCTGTCAAACGCCAGATGTTTTAACAAAAACGAACAACTTTTTCACCGCGAACTTATCCGGACGGAAGAAAACTCCGTATTCGAAGCCCGCCGCCTCATAATCACCCTCCAAAAACAAATCCGCGAACGTATGCCCGTTTATTGGGCGATGAAAAAAATACTCGCCGAACAAATCAATCTGAACAAGGATCATATCGCAAAACTGAGAGACCAGGCGGCCGCGATCCGCGAAAGAGCGGCCCGCGCCCCCACCGCGTCAGACGAAAGAAAAGAAACCGCCGAAGCCCGAAAACGCCAAGCCGAAGCCGACGCCCTGGAAGGAAAACATTTTCCAATAAACGATACCGGCCGGTTTATAGCGTTCATAAAAGAGCTGTACGGCGGCCGGTTTAACCCCAAAGAACTAAGAAGGTACATTAACCTGTGGGAGAACAGACATGAAATTCAACGGAGAAAAACTAAGTGAACTCCGGAAACAGCGCCGGTTCAGCCGGCGCCAGCTTGCTGACGCCACCGGAATCGCCGAATCAACCATCGAAAAAATCGAAACCGGTAAAACCGTGCCCAAAGTAGACACGCTTTTAGAACTAATAAAAGCGCTGAAAACCAAAAACCTGAAACAGTTTTTTGACGACGGATAAAAAAAATCCGCCGGAAAGGAATATCATGAACGATAAGGAAAAATTCAAAACCGCATACGCAGACCTGTCTTTACCAGACAGGCGCTACGTCTGGATATATCAGCTCCGCCGCCGCCTCGGATGGCCCCCGGAAAGATTCAACCGGACCCTAGACGCCCTTTTGACAAACGGAATATGCGCCGCCTACCCGTTAGGCCCGAACAGCCTGACCCCCGGCCGGCTAAAAGATTCCTTCACCGGTAAAGACGGCGAAACCTATATCGCCATCGCCTGGTTAAAATAAACGGCGCCCAGTCCAGCTACACCGGAAATTATGACGCAAGCTCCGGTTTGCGTCATAATTCCCGGATTCTATAAACCCCCGATTTTATTCACTCCGAAATTTTCCAAACTCCCAGCGCCGGCCGGATCGAAAAGACCTGGCCCCCCTTTTTTATGACGCACCAATAACCCCTCCGCAACCAGAGCAATCCAAACAAATCCAGGATCCAAACAATCTTTCTCTGATTCGGTAATACCAAATCAATTGACAATCCCTATTTGAAAAGGTATTACTGAATCAAAAAGGAGACCCCATGCCCGAAAAACAAACCAAATCCAAAAAACAAAAAACGCCAGGCCGCGGCGGCCCCCGGAAAAACGCCGGAAGAAAACCGGAAACAAAGTCCGGCCTCAAAAAACAAGCCAAATCAATCAAGCTAGACCCGGAACTGATCGCCCGGATCGAATCCCTGGGACCGTTTTCTGAAATCACCGCCAAAGCCCTCGATCTATACCTGTCCGGAGAAACAGACCGCCTCCGGAAAAAAATCCAGGCCCTCG
>CAYTDH010000386.1:0-4636 GCA_964436325.1 uncultured Tangfeifania sp. | reverse complement strand
TTAGCCCGATTTAGTTACACTTAGTTTTCGAAGAAAAGTTAGTGTAACTTAATCGTCAACAGTTTATTCGTATATGTTTTTGAATTAAAGAGGCTAAGCTCAAATCCTGACAAAAATGATTAAATTTGTGCCTTGATACGAAAAAATCAAATGAACCCTCATCCGCAGGTTGTGCGAATGGTGGTTAAATCCATTTTGCGCTACCAATGGAAATAATAAATTGAAAGAGATGAATTATACCATTGCAAAACCATCGTTTCAGTTATCGAAGTACATAAAGCACTACTGGACTTTTGAAAATTGCCTTTCTGCTGGTAAAGAGCATATACAGCGGATTGTTCCGAGTGGTCTGACGGAGCTGGTTTTTTATTTCCAGGACAGACCTGTTGCAGCAAATAAGGATCAATCGGGCAAGGATTACAGCTTAATAACCGGGCAATTAAGCTCCTATTACGATTTGAAAATTACCGGAAAGATTTCACTTTTCTCCATCATATTTCAGCCCCACGGCTTGTCCGCCCTACTGGACATTCCCATTCCTGAGTTAATGAATCAAAATGTTCCCCTGAAATTTATTTTTAAGAATGATGCCAATGAGCTGGAAACTAAACTATTTGAGGCAAAATCATTCAAAGAGAGGATTGTCATTATTGAAAGTTACTTTTTAAACTTGTTGAAAGACAAAGTGAAGAATAACAGCTTTGAAAGGATACAGTATAGTATTTGCAAAATAAATCAGTTGAAGGGGCTTGTTGATATTGATGATTTGGCCTTTGATGCCTGTTACAGCCGGAAACAGTTTGAACGGATTTTTTCAAGTCTGATAGGAACTTCACCGAAACAATTTTTAAAAATTATCCGGTTTCAACATGCAATTGACAAAAAATCCAGGGAAAAAGGGCTCAATCTTACGGAGTTGACCTATCAATGTGGTTATTATGATCAAGCCCACATGATCAATGATTTTCAGAAACTAGCTGGTTTAACGCCCGGGCAATATTTCAGGGGGTGTGAGCCCTATTCCGACTATTTTAACTAAATTCGTTATAAGTTAGCGTTTTATGAACGAAGATGCATCCCTTATTTTAGTTTCCTTGAATTTCTTTGGGTGGACCACCATGAGAATTTTTGAACGAATGTTTAAAACTGAATAATTCTTTTGTACATTTAAGGATAAAAAAAACCTTAATAGGAAATCAACAGATGATTTCTTTTTTACATGTTGGGTTCCTAAAAAGCGGAGAAATGGAAAAACTGAAGTTCAAAGATTCTGTCAGGATTATTGGGAAAAACGGAATCAATCGCTTAGTGGATGAGAATAACAAAGTGGTGAAGAATAAACCATGGCTTGGAGATCTGTTTTGCTTTCTTTACGACCGGATTATGGAAAAATCTGTTTTTCCAAATAAATTCAGTGCCTCTTTTGATGAGCATTATAAGATTCTAAAAGAAATTTGTCAAGATATTTCCAATCAGGCCGTTATTGAATTTGCTACGGGAAGCGGAGATGCGGTCTCTTTTCTCAGGAGCAACAATTTTTATGCAGGGGTTGATATCAGTTCCGGACTTCTCCGGTTGGCCCGAAAGAAATTTGACCAGAATGGATTTGCCCGGTTTGCACTTTTTGATGCCGACGCCTGTGAAACCCCTTTCCAGCAAAATACTTTCGATAGCGCTATTTGCAATTTATCCCTGAATTTTTTTCAGAACGTTGACCGGTTTATTGTCGAAGTCCGCAGGGTTCTCCGCCCGGGGGGAGTATTCTATTGCTGTGTTCCCGTTCCCGAAAGGAAAAAATCCAAAGCCACCATTCACGGAAAGCTATACAATTGCGGTGAGTTAGGAGAACGTTTCGAAAAGGAAGGGTTTTTCTTTGAGTCTTTTCCTTATGAAAACGGGGCATTGCTTTATTTCAAAGCTGTTCGAACCGATGCGCCTTGAAAAGCAAATCAGATGGATAATATGTAAGTGTTTTTAATTCGATTGAAGTAAATTTGGGGTAATAAATCTGAAACTGGATTTTCTTTGTTCATCTAATTTGGCATTATGAAAAAATTAATGAATTATTTTTTGCAAGGCTTGCTTTATTTAGCTCCCTTTGGAATCACCGGATACATCATTTATGTCATTTTCAACTTTACCGATAATTTACTGGATGATATCCTGGAAAAGTTTCTTAAAACAGACATCCCGGGATTGGGGATTGTTGTAATCTTCTTTTTTTTGGTCCTGGTTGGCATTATCGGCACGAGCATACTTGCCCAACCATTTAAAATTTTGTTTAACCGGCTTCTTAAAAGAACACCATTATTAAAACTTATCTATTCGGCATTCAATGATCTTTTTTCGGCTTTTGTGGGGAAGGAGAGGAAGTTCAGTAGACCCGTAATTGTATTGGTAAATCCGGTCTCTAACTTAGAAAAACTAGGTTTTCTGACCAGTGAAGATTTGAGCCGGATTGATGAGAAAGAGAAAGTAGCAGTGTATTTTCCTCATTCCTATAATTTTTCAGGAGAACTGTTCATCGTTCCCAAAGAGCAGGTCAGACCACTTGATTTGAACCCGGCAGTCGTTATGAAGTATATCGTTTCCGGTGGTGTGTCAGATATCTATGAAGAACCGGTACCAGGAACTCCTCAAAATAACTAAGGACGGCTCAAAAGCCGCCCTTAGAATTTTAACCCCCAAACACACATGCAATGCAGAACGCATTGCGCCACAAAACTAAATAAATATTTTAAAAATTGAATGTTTATTCAAGAAAATTTTGCTCGCTGTGCCCGCGATAATTTGTTTTGCGATAATTTGCCCGCTTCGCTTGCGTTGATTGGCTTCGCGTTATTGGCCTCCCAAGATCGGCGGGGATTTGCTCGCTTCGCTCGCTACAATTTGTTTTACGATGATTTTCCCTCAATAAATGAATTTTTTTCTACACTGTTTGCATTTATTTTTGAGCTGTAAATTTATCCGTATTTTTTTCATTTTATTTGGTTTAAAAATTTCCGAAAAGAAACAAAAAAACCGGTCCCTGAGGAACCGGTTCATTGTTGATACAATCTACCTACCTTTTACTCTATTGTTATGTCTTTTTCGTACACATCAAAACCTGCGGTGAAGACCACTTTGTAATTTCCGGACTCCAGTTTGGAGAGGTCAAAGCCTTCATTCACTTTAAATTCGGGCTTGAGGTCTTTTTCATGAACCAATCCTTTATCCCCATAGATATATATTCCCATATTATCGCCGGAGAAGTTTAAATAGGACATTTTCCATTTGTTGTCGGCAAATTCAAAAAATGGAGCTATTTTCTTTGAAGTATTGAGTGTTTGTATGTCACCCCTCTCCAACTGAAAATATTTTTCAAAAGTTTCATTGCCATGTTTCACCTGTAAGTAGTATCTTCCATCCTCCAGTGCGGAGAAATCATACTTCTTTTTGTAATTGGCAGCATTCTCTTTTGTTTCTTTGGTGAAAATAAGTTCTCCGTATTCATCCCGGACTTCAATTTCAAATAATTCAGCGTTCACGTTTGAAGCTTCAATGACTGCTTCTTCAGAACCTGCCTGGGTCATGTTAACCCAGAGGTTTCCGGAGGCAAACAAACTACCGGTAACAAAAATAAGCGCAGCGGCAAAAATTGATTTTTTAATTGTTTTCATAGCTTTTCATTTTAATTTAAAATCTTTTCTGTTTTAATAACTTTTGTCTATACAATGCTTTGGACGCTGATTTTGTTCATTGAATTGGGAATATTGGTGAACAGGTGGAGTTTATTTATATTTAAAATATTGTAATATAGTGCTTTGCCTTAAATGTTAAATAAAGTTAATATTGGATTTATGATTCGGAGAAATTCAACCTTTCCGGAATTTTATGCAGAGCAATCCTGATTGGCGAAACGATGCTAACTGAAATCAATACTGAACCATTCCAACTTAACCCCCTGTGGAGTTCCAAAGATTCCTGACTTTATCGTAAAATACCTGGTTTTCATGGTCATGTTTCATTAAACGGGCCACTCTGCACTTACAAATCTTGCATCTGCCTTTGATTAAAATGTCATTTGCCGGAGACCGGGAAATTTCATGAATGGTTATCTCTTTTTTACCTGAAGCACCACACTGACCATAAACCAATTCATTAGAAATCAAAGCATTTAAAAAGTCTGTCTGCTCCTGGTCAAGTAAAACTGACATTTGAGACTGGGCTACTCTTATTCTTTGGGACAGTGACATAAGCGTTATGCGTCCGGCCGTATTTGTCGGGTTTTTTCATCCTGGCCACTTCAAAGGTGATGTATTTCTCAGCTTTGAACGTATACTGGAATTTCAGCAGGTCTTCCACTTTCAGGGGCATTTTGACTCCATTTTCAAATTTTTCGCTGGTGGTTCCTTTTCCGATGTAATTTTTCTTAAAAGATTTCATGATTAAAAACCCATGAAATCGCTTCCGTTAAAAAGAATCCGGAAAAGAAACTCCGAAAAAGGATAAACGTCAAAAAAACAGTGAAAGGGGCAAAGGGCAACGACATGAAATACGGCAAGAGGTAGATAAATATTGGATAAATGAACTCAGGAGGCCTGGGCAGCTAACAAAATTCCTGTCTTTTTTCTTTTTCTTTATTTTATTTACTGCT
>CAYTDH010000385.1:0-4638 GCA_964436325.1 uncultured Tangfeifania sp. | reverse complement strand
TTCGGAATAATAATCGGAGGCCCTGATAAAATCGCGGTAGACCGCATACAGTTGATCAAAGTCAGAAAAGACCTCCTGGTATTGGTCCTCCCAGACTCCATTCCGGACCGCCCAGTTTTTAAATTCCTGTTCAAAAGCCTTCTTCTTATTCACTGCATCCAGCCTTTCAAGCCCGGCAATCTCACCCTGCCACTTTTTCCAGGAATTACTGATTCCTACATATTTTGCAGCATACTGAATCCGGACTTTGGGGTCAACCTCCATGTAGTCACGTATGATTTCGAGCTTGGAGCTGCGAATGGCTATGCGGTCTGGATCCCGTTGATTCATAATAATATCCACCTGATGGGAAGGAATATATTGCATGGTACTGCCGGGGTTTCCCAGGATCATGGTAAAATCGCCGGGTTCAATTCCCCCCAGGGAAATGGGGAAAAAGGTTTCCGGTTGCCAGGGAACATTATCAGGCGAATAGTCGGCCGGCTCATTATTTTCATTGGCATAAATACGGAAAAGTGCAAAGTCACCCGTATGACGTGGCCACATCCAGTTGTCGGTATCGCCGCCGAATTTTCCGATGGCAGAGGGGGGCGCTCCCACCAGGCGCACATCCCTGAACACCTTATACACATAAAGGAAATACTGATTCCCATAAAAAAGCGGCTTTACCCGGGCCATCACTTTTTCGTCTGCTGCAGCATCCCGCTCAATGCGTGTGGAATTTTCTTCAATTTTCTTCTCTTTCTCTTCCCCTTCCATTCCTTCGGTCCCACTGAGAACTTGGGCAGTAACATCCTCCATATAGTCCAGGAAACGAACAGTCAATCCGGGATTGGGCAACTCCTCCTCCTGGTTCATGGCCCAAAAACCATTGGTGAGATAATCTTTTTCCACCGTGCTGTGCGACTGAATGGTGCGGTAACCGCAATGGTGATTAGTCATTAGCAGTCCCTGTCCTGAAATAACTCCCGCAGTACACCCTCCTCCGAAAACAGCGACTGCATCTTTCATGCTGGCCTGATTAATATCGTAAATGTCGCTGGCGGTCAACTTAAACCCCATTTCTTGCATCTCTTCCAAATTGTATTTTTCGAGCAAAAGCGGAATCCACATTCCCTCTTTGGCAAAAAGGGAAATTCCTATAAAGAAAACAGCGAACAACAACAGGAATAGTTTTCTCATTGATAACTGATTTAAAATTTCATTTTCACAAAAATATTTAAATTCCCCATACAGAAAAGATATTGAATAAAAGAAAAAACGATCAACTTCTGGAAGGTATCTTATCCGTGGATTAAAAATTTCCTTAAACGGTAAAATTAATCCCAATTATGGACAACTTTGCCCAATTTTGTATATATTTATCCCCTGGACGTGGACATAGAATATGCTGGTTCCGGCAAATAAAAACAGGAATGAATTATATCGACCAACAAATCCTGCTCTTTCATTTTACCAATGAAAGCTTCATTGAATTTCTGGCAGCTTTTTTGGCTGTTGTCACCATTTTTATTTTGTGGAAACACCGAAAAGCGCAGGAAGTAGCTTATGTAATTTTGGTTGAACTTTGTGCAGCCATTTGGGCGTTTACGTATGGCTTTGAATTTGGCACCCAATCGCTGGAAACAAAAATTCTTTGGTCGCAACTCTCTTATCTGGGTATTGCCTTTTTACCGGTGAGCTATTTTTTATTCACCACCGCATTCAGCCAAAAAACGCATATTATCACTCCAAAAAACATTGCCCTCTTTTTAATCATTCCCGTTATTACCCTGTTGCTTGTCTTCACCAATGACCTTCACCATCTGGTGTGGAGTTCGGTTCACATGGATGCGGAAATAAACATTGCCCATTACCACCATGGTTTCTGGTTCTGGATTTTTTGGATCTATTCGTTTGGGTTAATCCTTGCCGGAATGTACAACCTGCTCCATTCCATCCGGAAATTCACCGCCTATTACCGGTCGCAGATCACCACCCTGCTCATTG
The DNA here is from genome assembly GCA_964436325.1 of uncultured Tangfeifania sp. Taxonomy (GTDB): domain Bacteria; phylum Bacteroidota; class Bacteroidia; order Bacteroidales; family Prolixibacteraceae; genus Tangfeifania. Next base: position 2,649 of record CAYTDH010000385.1, on the reverse strand, counting down.
CCACCCTCATTCCACTAATTGGAAACGTGATGTATGTGAGTGGTTTAAATCCGGTTCCCGGATTTGACTGGACACCTACGCTGTTCGTTTTTACCGGCCTGGTGGTGACTTTTGGCATCGTCAGGTACCGGATGTTCGACCTGGTGCCCATCGCCCGGAATAAACTCATTGAAACCATGGACGACGGTGTGATGGTCGTGAATGCTGAAGGATTCATTGAAGACTGCAATTCGGCTGTTTACAAAATATTTCCACTGCAAGACACATCCATCATCCGCAAATCAATTCACACCACTTTTGCTGCTTATGATAAATTTTTGGCTGCCATCAAAAAAAACGACGCCGGTAATAAGTCCACCGATATAGCCATAACTACCAACAACAAAGAGCACCACTACCAAACCCGTGTGTCACCGGTATACGACCAAAAAAATCATTTTTCCGGCCATTTTATCCAAATGCACGACATCACCTCCATGAAGGAGGCCGAAAAAGAGTTAAAAGAGACCAATCAACAATTGCTTGATGAGATAGAAAAGCGGGGAAAACTCATCGATGACCTCGATTCTTTTGCGCACACCGTAGCGCATGACCTCAAAAATTCATTGGGTTCCATCTCCTCAACGACCCAAATCATGGAAGAAAGCATTGAAAATGAAGAGTTAGAAATCTTGCCTAATCTGACTGAACTTGTAAAAAGTTCAGCCAACAAGGCGATTCAAATCACCCAGGAGTTACTGGTTCTGGCCACCATCAGCAATGAGAATATTGAATTCAAACCGCTTGACATGGCTACGCTCTTTTCAGGCGCTGAAGAACAGATTGCCCATCTTAGCGGGGAGTATCAGGCTACCATCAACCATCCGGAATCATGGCCCGGCGTTTCCGGACATGCCCCCTGGATTGAAGAAGTATGGACCAATTACATGAGCAATGCCATTAAATACGGCGGCAGACCACCGGTAGTGGAGGCAGGCTATGATTATCCCGGAAAAGGAAAAGTGCGGTTCTGGGTAAAAGACAACGGTGATGGCATTGCTCCGGAAGATCAATCAAAATTATTCAGGAAATATGCACGCCTGGCTCCCGAAAAGGCTGAGGGGTATGGTCTCGGGCTTTCCATCGTAAAAAGAATCATTGAAAAATCGGGAGGCACTATTGGTCTTGAAAGCTCCGGCAAAAAAGGTGAAGGCTCACTTTTCTATTTTGTTTTACCAGACCCGGCTTAAGCACCGATGATTTTCTCAATCCGGGCATCCAGATGCTGCTGATCAGTTGTAAAACTGGCAATACCAGCCAGATTCAGCAACGTATCAATGGCCACTTCACCACTTTGTATGCGGTCTGCCCATCGCTCATGCCGCGGAATCTTTCCATCTTCCGAAATGTGCTTCAGGTCTTTTCCGCTGAGATAGGGAAACATATCGCCACAACCTGCGGCATGGGCCCGGTCAATCAGCTCATTGCCATTTTCCGGACAATCGCAGGCCAGGCTATGGGCCAAATTCAGCTCCTGTTCCGTAACATCCCATAACTTTCCCGGAAAGAATTCCCAGGCACGTGCATCAAGCCCCACGGAAAAATCATCATTCAGTCTGGATGAAAAAAATCCTTTCAGCCGTTTTTTTCCTTCAGAGGCCACCGCTGTAGGCATGGTAAAAACATCGGTGCCGGCAAGGGTCTCCAGTTGTTCATAACTTCGCATGCTGGCGGCAATCAGTTTGGAGGGAACGGGATTATCTCCTGTTAAATCGGTTACCCATTTTTGGGTAGACAATACTGTTTTTTCACCGGCTCCTGTTCCGTCGCCCAATCCGTTATTCCTGATGTAAGCCCCAATCCTACCCAAAAAGACATTCTGATAATTGGGTTTGGTCACCAGTGAAACCAGCACATTCTGACGGGCTGAAAACTCGAGGGTGAAATTGATCCGGACTCCATCATCCCTAAGTTTTCGGGCAGCCAGCAAACCGGCAGGAGTATAGGGAACCTTAATGATAAACTGCCCCGGACAAATCTCAAAATACCGCTTTGCATACCGGATGGTTGCTTCCATATCGTGGGCCGTATCAGTATGCAACTCCACACTTACAGCCCCTCCGAATTTTTTGGCCAGCCGCAGCCCATGCCTGGCATTTAAAATAAATGCGATCTCAACCACCTGCTCACGCAGAGGCAGATCTTTTACAATGGTTTTGGCTTCAGCAATGAACGAATCGTAAATCCCTTTTTGGATTTCCTTATTCACCAGGGTATTGTTGGTGGTAAGCGCACTCATCTCGGAAGTCCATATCTTCTCTGCTTCTTCCATATCGCCGGTATCCAGCCACAATTCGGTACCTGTGGATCGCAATGCTTGCCAGAAAGGATCCGCTTCACATTTTGCAGGTTTTTCCTGAATTCCTGCGGCGATAAATGCCTTGATTTTTTCAGTCTGTGATTTTTCCATCGGAACGATTATTTGTTCCTATAAGGTAATAAAAATTGAGGTATAATAAAACGAGCATGCAAAATAAATCCAGCCGAGAGTATAATTAAAATAATGCCTGCCTGCCGAAGGTAGGCCTGCCTGCCGCAAGGTAGACATATGACACCTTTAAAAGTAAAAATTTTTAATCGTATGAAAATCTAATGAGAAACCGGACATCG
>CAYTDH010000384.1:0-4638 GCA_964436325.1 uncultured Tangfeifania sp. | reverse complement strand
AATATTTTGGCGGGAGACAGGAATGGTTTCTTCGATTCCTTCGAGGGTTAACTGATATCCCAAAGCATTGCCCTTTTTTTTCCGGATTTTATTCAGGTTAACGATAAAGGCACGATGGGTTCTCATAATATAAGGGAATTCCGAAAACTGATTCATGACGTTGTTCATGGAATTCCGGATGGTCTTTTTGATAATCCGGCCTTCCTTAAGGAGAAAGAAATCAATATAGTTTGCATCCGAGACAGCGTAAATGAATTCGGAGGGGAAAAAACTCAGGCTTTCTTTTTTGAGTTTGGAAGTCATTTGAATCAATTTTTCAGGCTTTTTACCCGGAGAGGGTGGAGGAGGTAGTTCCTGCTCAATATGGCCGCCGGCAGGAAATAAATAGCGAAGGTTGATCCCGGTGAAATAGGCCAAAGGCAAAATGCCTGTCAGAAAAGCATTTTTGAATGAATCCAGAAAGGTATTCCAGTTCCAGCGGTTTGCCGGGGGTTCTGAAATGAAGCCCGTCAGATAAACGGCAATTCCCATGCCTGCCAAAAGGATCATAATTGTTGCCAATTCTTTAAGAAAGGTCCAGTCTTGAAGGTTTAAATAATGGGTTTTTGATTTCAGGATTTGAATAATGCCCCAGACCGCGAATGCTGCTATTGAACTGTAGAGAGCCATTGCCGCCTCATAAGAGAGAAAGATATTTCCGTGGGCGCTGAGCGGCCTGTACAGCAAGAGGAATATAAAGTTGAAAATAGCAAGGATTGCCGCTCCTCTGAAGGGACTGCGAATGATGAAATTTTGAGGGAACGGTTTGAAAAGAAACGATGGTTCAGGCATTGCCATTTTTTGATTTTTAAGAATTTTACTTTTCCAAATCTTTGTAAAGGCTTTTGTAGCCCTGATTATACATTTTTCAATATCCCCCAGGCGCAGCCAATGGTAACCAGGTTAATGGCCGGAATGATAAAAACGGCAGGGATGATATTGACTCCGTGGATCCCCATGGCGATAATTTTTGCCGTGAGCGCGGTCATCAGAATCGAAAGAAAAACAATATAGGGTGTTGCTGTCAGGTAACCCACCGGTTTTTTTTGCATCAAAAGTCTTCCCGAAACAAAGGAGATGGGCAAGAGCAACCCAAGGTCAAATCCCTGGACAATCATGGTAGTGTAATGCTGAACACCCTGAGGATAAACTGAACCGTCCAGCAACGGAGGGACAATCCTTCCAAGCCACATCATTCCAATGGCGAAAGCATTGAAGATTAAAAATCCACCTGTGAATTTAACCGGTGTTTTGGAGGAAAAAGAAGAAATGCTGCTTCTGAGTTCAGCGGAAGTCATCAAATGGATGAGGGCAAAAAAGGTGAGGCCCATTAAGGTTACATAAACAAGGTAAAGTTCATTAAACATGGCCATGGCCATATAAAAAAGGTAGGTGACAAAGAAATACCCCACAACTCCCGTTAATAAAAAATGGTGCCGGATTGAACCTTTGCGGTACCCCCAAAGTCCGAAAATCAGAAGGGGAATGCCAATGAATAACGTTACATAATCCTGAGCAATCCCCTGAATGGCAACATCGGCAGACATGTGACGATAAAGACCCTTTCCATAGATCGTAACCGTTTCTCCACGGATGGATTCAAATTGAAAATTTCCCGGGCCACCGCCGGAAAAAATTCCCGTGGAAGCTGCTCCTGCCGAAAAAAAAGTGATTAGAATGACAAGCAGGGTGATGGTTTGTTTTTGTTTCATAACAGAATGTTTTTTTTTCGGGATAATCTTTACAAAAATAAATATTAACCTGAACTATTCATAAATTTTAAATCATATGAATGAAGTTCGGGTAAACAGGAATGGAAACAGCCGCCGGAAAGATTTTATTTGCAACTATGATTTTTCTGATAATTGATTTAAAGCATCTAAATTTATATATATTTGCATAAATGAATTTTAAATAGAGATATGGAGTTCAAACAATTGGATATCAAACAGGAAGGAAATTGGTTTAAGAGAGTATTCTGGACGAAGCACAGCAAAAAGACCATGCTGTATATTTTTATGGGGGCCATTGCCGGAATGATTTTGTTTTTGGTCACCGAAGAAAAACAACTTTCATCGATTACCCTGAATGAGATTGGTCCGAATATGCTTATAGGTGCTTTTTTCGGTTTTTTTATCACCAACAGTCCCTGTGCCCGGAACAGGTGTTGAGTTTGCGTTTATTTCTTCCCAGGGGTCCTGCAGTTAATCAAACGGCTTTCCGCTTTGCCTTCGGATGTAAAAGTGGTCTATGGTCCCTTTCCCTTTCTGTGTAATAATGAATTCCACAATGCCGGCAATTTCTTCCGGGTCGATAAGCTGCTGGACATCGATATCCGGCCGCATTTCACTTACCATTTCGGTGTTTACACCTCCCGGGGAAATCAAGTGGACCCGGATGCCGTCCTCCTGAACCTCTTTGGCCAGCACTTTAGTGAATCCGGCCAGGGCATGTTTGGAGGATGCATAAGCTGCCTGCAGGGCATAACCCTTAAAATCAACCACCGAGCCGATGTTGATGATAAAGGGGTTGGGACTCTTTTTAAGATAGGGAATGGCTTCCCGGCATAAAAAGAAAGGGGCGCGGGCATTGATTCTGAATATTTTGTCCCAGGTTTCAAAACCTGTTTCGACAATGGATGCAGAATGGGCCAGTCCGGCATTGTTGACGAGCAGGTCGATTCTTCCGAAAACGGCATGGGTTTTTTTGATGATCGCTTCAAAGACATCTTCTTCCGAAAGATCTGCTGATAGGGCAAGGTATTCACCGCTAAAGGGGTGCAGTTCATTTTTGAATTCTTCGAGTTGCTGTTCATTCCTGGCTACCATGGCCAGATTGTAGCCGAGTGAGGCCAGTTTCCGGGCAATGGCTTTGCCTATGCCTTTGGAGGCTCCGGTGACAATGGCTGTTGGATTTTGCATTATTCTTTTTTTTTAGGATAACAATTTTTATAAAATGATTCTTGAGTAAATGATCAAATCCCATGACACAATGATATGTCTTTTTCTAATATTCATTAAAAGTTTTCCGGTTATTCTGTATTTTTTTTAAAAAGCAATACTTTTAACCTCGATTTATTTAGACAGCAACAGACTTAAAAAATTAAGAATTATGACTTTTAATGATCCTAAAAGGTTCACTGAGGATTTTATTGACTATGTTCAAAAGAGGAATCCCGGAGAAACCGAATTTCATCAGGCTATCTTAGAGGTAGTTGAAACCATTGCCGAATATGTCGTTCAAAACCCCCGGTACATGCAGTTTAAAATACTGGAACGGATGGTGGAGCCGGAGCGGGTAGTTCAGTTCAGGGTTCCCTGGACCGACGACAAAGGGCAGATTCAAATTAACCGGGGATTCCGGGTAGAAATGAACAGTACCCTTGGCCCATACAAGGGAGGATTAAGATTTCACCCCACCGTTAATTTGAATATTTTTAAATTTTTGGCTTTTGAACAAGTGTTGAAAAACAGCCTGACTTCCTTGCCGATGGGGGGAGGTAAAGGCGGGGCTGATTTTGATCCCAAAGGGAAAACAGACCAGGAGGTGATGCGTTTTTGTCAAAGTTTTATGACTGAGCTATCCAGACATATTGGACCTTACACTGATATTCCTGCCGGGGATATTGGTGTGGGAGGTCGTGAGATTGGATTTTTGTTTGGTCAGTATAAACGAATAAGAAATGAATTCTCAGGAGTATTGACCGGAAAAGGTGTGGATTGGGGTGGTTCTCTTATCAGGACAGAAGCTACCGGTTACGGGACTGTTTATTTTGCTGAAGAGATGCTTCAGACGCGAAATGACTCCATTGAGGGAAAAACAGTAGCGATATCGGGTTCGGGGAATGTGGCCCAGTATGCTGTTGAAAAAGTGCTTGATCTGGGGGGAAAACCCGTAAGCCTTTCCGATTCGAACGGGACAATTTATGATCCTGATGGAATTGACAGGGAAAAGCTTGAATATGTAAAATTGCTCAAAAATGGTTACCGGGGAAGAATCAGTGAATATGCGGAAGAATATAATGTACCCTACTACGAGAATCAGCGTCCGTGGGGAATCAAATGCGATGTGGCTCTTCCGTGTGCTACTCAAAATGAAATCAGCGGAGAGGAAGCAGATACCTTGCTGAAGAATGGTTGCTTTGTTGTTGCTGAAGGAGCAAACATGCCCTCAACCTATGAGGCAGCGCATAAATTTCTCGATGCACAAATTCTTTATGCTCCGGGAAAAGCTGCGAATGCCGGAGGTGTTGCTGTTTCGGGACTGGAAATGACTCAGAACAGCATGCGCATCAACTGGACCAGGGAAGAGGTGGACGAAAAGCTTAAAACCATCATGACCAATATTCATGAGATGTGCGTGAAATACGGGAAAAACGGTGATGGTACCGTAAATTATGTAAAAGGCGCAAATATCGGGGGATTTGTTAAGGTAGCCGATGCCATGATTGCCCAGGGGGTGGTTTAGGTGAAGGATGGTCCATCATCATTAGATGGTTTCCTTTTTTTATTTGTCCGATAAATTTGATTTTGAAAGAAAAGGTTTTCATCCCAAAAAAAAGGAGTTAGAAATTTTCTGACTCCTTTTTTTAAAATTTGT
>CAYTDH010000383.1:0-4640 GCA_964436325.1 uncultured Tangfeifania sp. | reverse complement strand
TCGGTTAACCTCGTGGCCTTGAGGATCCAAAACAATATTAAACCGGGCAAAATCTTGCCTGAGCGCCTCGAATCGCAATTCGTGTTCCTCCGGGCTGCTTTTCGGGATTTTTACCAGTCCCCAAAATCCACATCCTCGAACGGATAGTCCGCAATAGGCAATATTTTTCAGATTTTTAAGCTGTTCTTTTAGTTCTGTGAAATTTGATATATGTTTATTATCCTGAAAATCAATATCAAAGGCCATGAATCCGCTGTGTTCAAGAAAGCTTTTTTTGTTGCGGTATGAAAATCGTCCAGCCGGCGTAATACAAGGCAGGGATTTTTTAATAATTTTTTGGGTTTCCTCATCCTTTATACTTCTGATTAGCTCAATTTTCTGTTTATACTTATCAGAGGTTAGCCAAGACCTCACGTTTACATCCTTTGGTGAAACTCCCTCAACATCTTTGAAGGCTGAAACTGTTATGTTAAAAATATCATCCATTCTTCAGGCTGTTATCTATTATGAGAAAGGCGGCCATTCCAATATTTTTGCGCTCAATCGGAATTCCCAAACTCTCAAGACGTTTGATGAAATTCTTTTTTCCTACTGCCTTATATCCATCCTCAAGGCAATAGCTCCGATAATCCGAATACAATTCTTTAACTGGTCGAAAGCTCTCGGAGTCCTTGACTAATCCCGAATCTTCCAAAAACATTTCCACAGAATCAGACTCTTTGCGGAACTTGCTTAATTCTTTTTCTGCAAGCTCACATCTTGAGAAATTGCGATTCTCTAAAACTCTTTGCAATCCTTCAAGGATCCAGATGAATACTCCCGGGAGTTCATTTTTTATAATCTTGCTTGCCAATTCCTTATCTTGCCTTTCCTCCGGGATTGTTTTTGTGAAAGGGATAATAAGAAACCGGCGAAAAAATGCGGCTGTATGCTCAACATCACGGGGTAACTCGTTAGTATTGAATACCAAACGGGCATAATCTTCTAAAATAAAGGCTGTTCCATAAGGGCGCCTGGCCTCGATGGGCTCACCGGAAACCAATGCTTTGAAGCGGGCTGCCTCAAGATTTCCAGAAATTTCAGAGGCATAATTCACCAGGCGGTTTGCAATTTCAGCACGGTAATATCCGCTTGTATCTGTCAGACTGCTAAGCGAGTAGCTTGAAAGATTTTCATTTCCCAAAACAGCCCGAACAATCTCAAACATTACCGATTTACCATTTGCCCCGCTTCCATAGAGTAGTAGGGCTTTTTCCAGCTTCAGGAATGAATTTTTAATGAATACATACCCCAAAAATTCAGCTAAAACTTTCTGAGCCGATAGATCCGGTAAAACCTCATTTAAGTATTGTATAAATAGCGGGGCTGTGGCTTGTGGATCATATGAATACGGCAAAAGATAGGTTAAAAAGTTTTTTGAATTATGGTCTTTTAATGAAATTGATTTTCCGATTTTGAGAGTACCATTTGCCAGATTGATAAGTGTTTCCCCTTCCGGTCTTTCTGGCTCTGGGAGATGAGCTGAAACTTGAAACTGTTTAAATAACTCATCCTGAAATTGATAATGCTTTGCATCAAATTTTTGAACGCCAGCTTTTTCAGCGGCTTTTCCTAAAAAATCTTTAAGCTCTGAGGGATCTAATAGGCGCCAAAACGTGCCATTATATGAATAGAAAAAATCTAACTTTCGGCACAGACCAAATTTATGAACTTTGGCCAGCTGTAGAACTTCCTCAACTACAATGATTTGAAAGTGTTTTTTCTTAGGACTCTGTTCAGATGTAAGGCCCGCCCGATCCCGGAAGTTAATCGGTGCAACGAGTTTTAAAATTTCTTTTAGTACATCTTTATGCTTGATCTCAAGGTTGTTAAGGTCGGAGTCAGGGGTGATATTTACGGCTGTGGTCTCCATTACATACCCCCCAGTTTACGGCCCGCCTTTATCCATTCAAGCAATTCTTTTTCAAGAAAATAAAGCTTACCAGATTGTTTGTGAAATGGGATTGAACGATTTGAAACTAACCTGTAAAGAGTGGCTTTGCTAAGATTGAGAAAATCAGCGGCTTCCTCAATTACCATAAGCTTATTTGTGTACTTGTGAGCTTCTTCCCGGTTTGATAAAAGCCTGCGAAGTTCTGATAATTCTGCCCTCATTTCCGCTAAGGTTTCCGGGACTGAATCGAATGTGATTTTTTCTGCCATTTTCGTTATCATTATTATTTATGATAAAGGTATGGCAGTGATAGGCGGCTAACCGGTAATTACCGGTAATTACTTTATAATTTTTTATCAGGATAGGATATTTCTATATTTCTTTTCAGTCTATCAATGTCGGCTTTAATTTGTTGTGTTTTTACGGAATCACTTTTAAAGAATGGCAAAACTTTCTCCGTAAGACATTTGAACTTTTTTCTTGATTTGGTAAAATTCTCCTCGTCTTGTACTATTTGCTTGTTGTTTACGATGGCTTTTTGATACAATTTATTCGAAGTAGATCTATTACCATACTTATTTGCCAATTGTTCTGCATTTGATTGCGTAATAGTTTCTCCTGCATAATAACATATAAATCCTATCTCGTATAAACTGAACTGTTTTTCAGCCTTTAACTGCGGTGACTCTTTTTCAAATAATGGTTCAAATGCTTTTGAATTTTCAAGTATTATTAACCATGCCTTATAAAAATATCCGTCTTGTAAGCCCGATTCAAAATAATTGTAGGGAATAAATTTACCTTCTTCATTTACTGTCTCCGGAAAACCACTAATATTTGCAGAGATCTTTTTTAAATTGACATATTCATAAATAGAATTCAATGTATTATCGGGTATATTGATAATACTGATAGAACTTTTTAAAATATCATCCTCAAAATTCATATAACCCTTACGGAATCCTTCTCCATATTCTGTTAAAAGAGGAAAAAAGTCTATGTGATCAGGAAAGTATCTAGTTTTCATCTTTCTATCAAGTATTTCCCATTTATGTTTTAAAGGATAAGCTCCATTTATTTTATAAGGGAAGGGGAAGCTGTCTGGATCCGTTTCCTTATAAAACACATGTACAAGCCTATAAAATGCATCCAAAACAAAGGGTGAAACTCTGTACCTAAATACAATGTCTCTCCAATTAGCTATACTGTCGTGCTGCTTTTCTTTCTGGTCCATTATAAAAGTTTTTTAGCTGCGTTTTTCCGGGCTTGCCGGTCAAATGATTTCAAATAATTTTCTGTTGTTTTTAGGTTCGAATGTCCCAGGGCTTCAGATATATAAGCAACGTTCTCCCCCTCAAGCTTTAAAACGGTTGCAAAACTGTGCCTCGCTGTATAGGAGGTTACTTTCCCATTAATACCAGCCTTCTTCGCTATCCTACCAATATATTTATTTAACAGCTTCGTAGCTTGCTTAATTTTTGCCATTTCTTGAGCAGGTGTTAACTTGCCCGTCAGGATGTTAAAAACATAGTTTTCAGGTGTTGCCGGCTTATTTCCCCATTTTTCAATGATTTCCTTTAACTCTGGAAGTTTTTCAACTAATATAGGCACGGGTTTCCGATTATGAGAGGTTTTGTGCCTTACAAATACGATTGTATCACTATCAATATTTTTGTATTTGAGTCTGAATATATCGGCAAGATTCATTCCATTACTGAGGTAGGAAAATGTCCATATATCCCGGTAAAATTGCTCTGGGGAGCCCTCTAGAGTAGGAAATGTGATAATTTTTTTAACATCCTGTTTGGATAATGCCTTTTTCACATTCCGGCCCTCAGGAACTTCATACAATCCATTATCTGCATCCCCAAATGGATAGTATTCCCCTTTTACGTCCCCGGATTGAATTGCTAGGTTAAAAAGTCTGCGTACACATCTTATATACATTGATATGGTGGTAACACTCCGCCCCTCAACCCTCATGTAGGTTTCATATTCTCTTAAAAGCTTGGGGGTAATGCTTGTAAATGGTAGCGTTTTCTTTTTGTAGAACTGTCTGAATGATGTTTGGGTGCTTGTATAAGTCGAAGCGGTTCCCACTTGCCCGGCCTTTACAAGGTCCTTGATGTGATTTTTGAAGGCTTCAAAAAGGTCTGAATAATCGGTTTTATCGAAGAACCTCTTTTTAAATAGATCAAAATTGAAAACCGGAAGGGATTCAATCAATTTAATAGCATCCTTTTCAATATCGGCAAATTTCAATCTTAAATCTTTGTAACCGTTTCTAGGTTTAGCCCCCATTACTTTAGCAAAATCTTCTTCGGTAAGAAAATAGCTTATGTTATAATATTGCCTTTTCCGCTGATAGGTCAAACGGAGCTTAACAGGATAGGTTTCATCTTTCCGGATCCTCCTGGTATCTAAAATTATTGCTGTTGTTACTTCCATATTTTTATATTTGTGTAAAAAGTGAAGAAATGAAGGTCTAACAAAACTTTTTTATTTTTATGTTTGCCGGACCCATTTTTACTAATCAATTTTCAAGTTTTATACACAGTTTGATACACAAATATAATAAAAATAATGATAATGATAATTAAAAATAATAAACTATTTATTAACTTAGTAGCTGATATTCAGAATATATAACTAATGATGATAAACAGAGAAATAACGGTCAGTTATGCCTTACAAGCAGGGGGTCACT
>CAYTDH010000382.1:0-4649 GCA_964436325.1 uncultured Tangfeifania sp. | reverse complement strand
AAGCCGGTCTCTCTGGCTATCAACTCTGTTGGATAAATCCAACGGCAATGATCTCCTTGAATCAACAGATCTCTCCTTCGTTGAGATAACCGGGAAAACTAAGATCTGTCATTCTCTCATTATGCCAAATAAATTTTGGGTGAACACTCTGAATGAACCCAAAAACCAAATCTTTCATTTTCCCTTTCCGGAAAAACACGATTTCAATAAGGCGATCCATTTTTCAAGGCAAAGGCATTTTTTTTTAACTTTGATGAAAATTTATGAATTCAGTTATGAAAAAGAAATTTCACTTCCTGTCCAGAATACTGCTCATCAGCTTTGCCTTTTTATTCATCGCCTCCTGTCACAATCTTTTTGATGACGACGAGCCGGAACCCACCAATGAATACCTGATTAGTTACGAACTGGAGCGTTCCTATCTGCCTGTGGTTGTCAACCAGGGATTTGTGCAGCTTGTTCAGCAGTTTCCCGAAATGTCCTTTATTCGAGACCGGGTTCAGTATGGCATCATGATTTACAAAATCGTTTACAAGACCACTTTACAGGGCGAAGAGCAGCGGGCTTCCGGATTGGTTTGCGTTCCCATGGGAGAAGGCACTTTCCCGCTGCTGAGTTACCAGAACGGGACCAATACGCAGCACAGCAATGCTCCCACGGTCAATCCCGACTTTCCGCTGTATCAGATGCTCGAATTCGTAGCCTCCACAGGGTTTATCATTTCCCTTCCTGATTATCTGGGGTTTGGTTCTTCCGATAACATGTTTCATCCCTACATGCACCAGGAATCGACCGTTCAGAGCGTCATCGACATGCTCCGGGCAGTTAACGAACTGGTGAATAACTACCTCGATGTCAACCTGAAAGATGAATTGTACCTTTCCGGATATTCGCAGGGCGGATGGGCCACCATGCAGGTTCAGAAGGCCATAGAAGAGCAGTACGGGAGTGAGTTCAACCTGGAAGCCAGCGCCTGTGCAGCAGGTCCTTATAATCTCTTGCAGGTCAATGATTACATTTTGAGTCAAAACACCTACCCCATGCCCTATTTTGCCGGTTACATGTTCAACAGTTATATGAATCTTGATATCACCACAACCCCCATTGATTCGGTCTTTCAAGACCCGTATGCCGGAAAAATCCCGACCCTTTACGACGGTTCCAAATCGGGAGAACAGATTAACCAGGAGCTGACGACTTCTGTGGCTGATTTATTTACGGCCAACTACCGGAACAATTACCATACCGACACCACCTTCAGTTCCCTCGTTGCTGCTCTGGAAGAAAACAGCATAGGCGCCTGGTCTACCGCGACACCCACACGGATTTACCATGGAACAGACGACCAGTTTATTCCTTATGAGGTATCAGAAACAATTTATTCGGAATTTCAAAACGAGGGAGCCGGTAACAGCGTAGAACTCATTCCCCTCGACGGACTGGGCCATACAACAGGAATCGTACCTGCAGGACTTTTATCGATTGAGTGGTTTCTGGAACTATCCGGACAATCGCCAAACTAGCGTTTTAAGTGAGCCCCTTCTTTTTTCGGAACTTATCAATCCTCAGGTTAAGCTTCTTATTTTTGAGGGCTTTGGGATAAATGTCAAACAAATAGTTGACCTGCAAAAAATCCTGCTCCATGGCATTCTCAAGCATGGCAAAAGCTTCTTTCTCCTTTTTGGTTTCGAGCAGAATACTAACCATCCGGTATTTTAACTGCACATCCTGGTTCTTATCAAAGGCCCGCTCCAAAACCTTGCGCGCCCCATCTTTCTTGCCATTCTGAAGCAGCACATCCACCCAGGTTAACCAGATTTCGTTGTTCTCCGGCTCCAAAGCTGCTGCTTTTTGAAAAAGATTAACGGCTTCTTCCCAGCGGTTTAAATCATGGTTGACCTTCCCCAAACTGAGCAGGTATTCCGGATTGGTATCGTCCAGACTGACAGCCTTCTTGATAAAAACAATGCTCTCTTCCCACTTCTTTTCCACCCACATGATCAACCCCACACCAAACCAGGCGGTATCATTTTCGGGGTTAACCTTTATGGCTTTCTGGTAATTGTATTCTGACTGAATATAATCCTCAAGGTTGAGGTAACATTCGCCAATATAACAATAGGCATCGTCGTTATCCGGATCAACTTCAAGGTATTCGGTATATTTAAGAATAGCTTCGCGGTATTTCCCGGAATTGGCATACGCATTCCCGATATTAAAAAGGGCCTGATTGAAATCGTCATTCAGGGCATGCGCAAATTCATAGGCTTCCACTGCCTTATCGTATTGAGCAGCCTTATTGTAGGTAATTCCAAGATTGAACCAGGTGGAGTAATTAAACGGATCGATATCGAGGTATCGATTGTAATAATGAATGCTTTTCTGAAAATCGCCCTGCTGGTCACTGAAAAAACCAAGCTCATAAAGGGCCATCTCATTTTGAGGATTGATTAGGAGTGCCTTTTCGAAATAATTAACGGCTTTTGTCACCTCTCCGGCCTGGATGTATGCTGCACCAATATGATAAAAGATATCATCTTTTTCGGTTTCGGCAGTCTTCAATGCCCGTTTAAAGGACTTTTCAGCGTATTGGTCTTCCCCCAGAATAAGCCAGGCAGACCCCTTCATCAGATGAACATCGGGATTGGCCCATTCCAACTGCTCTGCCAGCTCAAGGTACTTCAGGGCATTTTCATACATCCCCTTGCTTAGCAAGACCTGCGCATACTTCAACTGAAGAGGGACGGCACCAGGATGAATCTGAATTCCCTGTTTGGCGGCAATTTCAGAAGCATTAATGTCTCCTTCGTCGAGCAGGTACTCCACAATCCCCTCAAATTCAGAGACATCAAAATAACTTTTCCTGCCTGAGATCAGGGATTGTTTGAAACGGCTCAGCGCTTCGCTGATGTTCTCTTCGCTTAAAAAATTACGTTCGTCCTTATTCATCAATCCTCCAAAAGTGAATATGCAAAATTAACAATTTGCATGGATTTACGAAACCCCTTATCCGAGATGTTGCTCCCTCAACAAATCGTTGATGGTTTTTACCGGATTAAAGGTCTCCACAGGAACTTCCACAAACAGCGTATTCCAGTTGCTCATGGCCCCGTTCCATAAACCGGGAAGCTCCTGAGCCTTGAGGTCTTTGCCGTCTTTCGACTTTTTTGAAATAAAACCGGTCTCCGGATCGGTAAAACGCGTTAAATCGTATTTCTCCCCTTTATAATTTTTTGTGGAACACACCAAATCCACCGGATTAAAGTGGGTGGCATGCTTTACAATATTTTGCTGCTGAACACTGTCGGGATCAATCTGCGAGGTTTCCACCACCTGCAGTGAAACGGTATCATCGGGATTCCTGGCCCAGAACGGACCTCCTCCGGGCTCTCCCTCATTCTTCACCATACCGCAAACACGCAAAGGCCGGTTCACTTTTTCCCTCAAATAGTGGTACAACTCCTCTTTTTCGGTATAATACTGGCTTTCGGCAGGTTTTAGATTCATTGTATATTCGAGAAAATTGGCCACCTCGGCTAAAAAAGCACTGTCGAGCGCAGCCGGATGTTTTTCATTCAACGTCTTCTGGTAATGGAAAAGCTTTTCCCTGTGCTTTAACAAAACCCCTGCCAGCGCCTTTTTGTAATCAAAAGTGGGCTGCTTTAACCTGTCGGGAACAACATTGTCGATGTTCTTGATGAACAGGACATCGGCATCCAAATCATTCAGGTTCTCAATGAGCGCACCGTGCCCCCCCGGCCGGAACAGAAGACTTCCGTCGGGCTCCCGGAAAGGCTCGTTCTCCATATCTACGGCAATGGTGTCGGTGGAGGGCTTTTGAAGACTGAAGGAAACCTCGAAGGTGACTCCCAGCTCATGTTCATACTCCGCTTTCACCTGTTCGAGCAAGGCTTCAAAACCTTTCCGGTGTTCAGGAGAAACCGTAAAATGCAACCGGGCAACTCCTTGCTTGTCTTTTCCGTAACGGGCGCCTTCCACCAGGTGCTCCTCAAAGGGGGTTCTTTCTCCATCAGGGTATTTATGAAACTTCAACAGTCCTTTGGGAAGCGCTCCATAGTTGAGCCCCTTTTCGTTTAACAGGTAATCGATCCAACTCCGGCAATCTTTTTCCTCCTGATTGGCATCGAGGGCTTTTTGAAGATCCGGAAAAAAGGCAAATTTCTCCTTGCTGGCCAGAAACTGGCGGGCAGCGGCATTCTGTGCCAGCACCTCTTCCGGGTTACCGGCCTGCCGACAGGCTTTCAGCGCTTCAAACAACGCCTTGAACATCCGGCTGGCAGCTCCCGAAGCAGGAACAAATTTCAACGGCTTGATCCCCTTCTTAACGGCTTCTTCATAAAAGGCACCGCTCTCCTTTACCCCTTCATCATCAAGCGCAATGATTCCATCATCAGTGGTAGCTGCTGCTTTTACCTCCAGAAAAGGAAATCCCTTCCTGAAATTCTCAATTTGCAATTGTACCGTTTCCAGGCGGCTTCCCCGCTCTTTTATCTGTATTTCATCTTTTTGAGTGAACATAGTCGAGTTTTTTAATTCCTTTTAAAAATAAAAATAAGATTTCTCATTCAAAACTTTAACAGCACGGGATTCCACAAAGTTTTCATTTATTTTTTAACAAGTGAACAAGG
>CAYTDH010000381.1:3203-4657 GCA_964436325.1 uncultured Tangfeifania sp. | reverse complement strand
CCCGCTCAAGTTGTGCCTGTAGCTCCGCTACGGTCAGACCTTCCTCTTCTGCCATCAGTTGCTCCTTCTGGCTTGTGTCGGCTGACTGCGCCGTCTCAGTTTTTCGTTTGTTTTCATGAATCGCCCCGCTACTCCTGTTGCTGACTCGTTAGCCGGTGCTTATCGCGCTTCTCCATTGCGGCGAATAGCTCCTCATACTCCGCAGCCAGTGCGTCAAAGTGCGGCTCCTCAATACCCTGCCGCCTCCAATACTCCTTCATCTCCTCCAGGGTCTTTGTCTCGAACCCGAGCGCATGCGGCATCCGTCCCGGCTTCTCCGCGTGCGCCTGCCTGTGCTCTTCCATCCGCTCTTCTCCCAATACGTCGTCGTCGGTGTAGAAGTACCCGCCGTCCCCTACATACCCGGCCAGGGGCACTCCCTGCGCCGGTGCTACCAGTTTCTCGATACGTTGCAGCCGGTCGCCAAATCTCATCTAATACCCAACTCCTTTTCGATGCGCTCCAGGCGCTCTTCCAGCTCCTGGTCCCGCTCTGCGCGGTGCGTCTCCGCGATAGACTTCAATGCATAAATGGCCGCCCGGAACCGCGGCGTGTCCGCCGCCGGGTCTGATAGATAGGCATTCAGGAGTCGATTCATTGCCCGACGAGTCTTTCCTAAGTCGGTTGCGTATACTTTTTTGTACGGTTCGGACGTACCATGTCCTTGCATAGACAAGATTTCTGCCATGCCACCCCCCGTGATTCGTGGTGCTTTCAGGGTATTTCTGTAGCGAGTTAAGCCGTTACCGGTTCAGTTTCTCGCGTCTTTTCCTGAGACGGCTTTCGCCATTTCGCCATCATGGCTTCCAAAGACTCTTGGTCCTTCCGTGCCTTCTCATAGAACGGCTTGGCGAAGGTGTGGTATTCGTCGGCATGTTCTTTGGCCATGGCTGAAAAGCGTTCCTGTTCCCACGGTCTGAGTTTGTGCTGCGCCAACGTCGCCACCTCTTCGCTGGCGTCGTCGTCGATCGCGTAGTTGACGGCATCAAGCCACGTGCGTTCCTCATCTAAGAACTGCCCGGCCCATGCCACGGCCCCTATGTACCAATCGGCCTGCCTCTGCAAAGCACGTTGCCGTTGGTCCCTCTCCTCGCGCCGCCGGCGCTCGGCCTCCTCCTGTGTGGCGTTCTTCGCCTTCTCTTTCCACTCCGCAAACTGGCGGTGGAACGTCGCGACGCGGTGCCTGATTTTCCGCAGCCCCCCGTCCTTCCCGTCGTCGTCGAGGTAGGTCCGGAAGGCGGCGAGGTAGGCATCGGTGCCATGCTCTTTGATTAGCTGTGCGGCCTTCGTGGCGTCAGTGTCATTTAACCCGAGGTATACATCGTATTTCTCGCTGTACATCTCGGCGAGGCGTTCGGTGAACGGTCGGTCTTCCCCTTCGCCGTCTCCGTCTTCGCCTGCTTTTATTGAGTCGG
>CAYTDH010000381.1:0-3103 GCA_964436325.1 uncultured Tangfeifania sp. | reverse complement strand
TTCGGGTATACCTCACCCGTTGGGGCTTGCCGTTGGGATTTTCACGGTGTAGACTGAGGATTGTCTTGGTTCAGTCTACGCCTGCGAATAGCAAGCCCGGCCCCGTCACTGCGTCAACAGTTTCGGGGCTAATTTATTTCCCGACATTCTAACACCCCATTCATGGTGTGGGGTAGACCATTTAGACGCTGTTGGTGGCGCTCCCCGTCACACCGTCATGAGCCTTCATCCAGATATCATGGACAACTTGAAACTGCGCCATGTATTCTTGCGCTCGCTTCAGTGCCGCCTGAGACTCCTCTAAGCACTTCGCTGGCGTCAGCCCCGCTTGGTCCTTGGTGCCATATTCCCGGAGGTACTCAGCAAGCCCCGCCTCGCCCTTCTCAGCAAGGTCGCCAAGATAGCTCGACCGCCACAGTTCGATATCAACCATCTTCTCAAGCCTGTCTCTATAAAACTTGATCAAGTGCTCAGTCGCATTGTTCATGAATTCGTCCATGGAAAACTTGATGTTCAAATCTTCCACGTTGAAATCGAAGAACTTGACGAACTCCTGGGCGGCCTCGGCAACCTGCCTATTCGCTTTCCACTCCATATCACCCTCCCTCTGGAAACAAGTAGAGCCTTCGCAAAAACGAAGGCCCTCTATTGATAGAGACACGAAAAGGCCAAAAATTAACCTCCGCGCCCAAAATTTCTTAAGATTTTTCGCTGTCTCGTTCGTAGCGGCGAAGGTCTACCGCGCTGCCCTGCGACAGCCACTCCCCCGCCTCCTGTGATGGATCTCCGTAGGCATCCCATGCGTATGCCAGATAGAGCATATCAATGTCCTGCGATCGAGGTGTCCTTGTGTATTCTTGCGACTCCCGGAATGTTCTGAAGGTGGCGGCAACCCGTAGTGACTCCCGTACAGCCCTTAACGTTTGCGAGAAGATGGTACTGACTCGCGCCTCACTAATCCCCAGGCTGTAGGCTATCTCTTTGTGTTTGAGTCCCCGCAGCTTCAGCCGAAACGCTTCTATGACATTGTCCTGGTGGGCCTCCAATTTCTCAATAATATCGCTTGTGGATATCTCATCAATTCCGCTATCGATAAGCCGCCACTCGATCTCTTTAAGTGCAGATAGCCGATTCATTCCACCCCACCTTTTATTGAGACAGCCACTCCGCCACGATCTCACGGAGAAGCTGTGAGGGCTTCAGCCCCCTGGCCGCCGCCCGGCGCTTCAGTTCTTGCCACCAGCTTTCCGGCAGTCGCACCCGGTAGTCCTTCATAGGCTTACTGTCGGCGCTTTGTAGGCGCTCTGTAGGCGTTGTGTCGGCTGTTTGTGTTTTATCCGTAGGCTTGCCGCCCATGGCTTCCAGGTGCTTTGCAAACGGATCCCGTTTCTCACGCGCCATCGAACACCCTCACTGTCAGGTCCGCATAGTCAACGGATCCCTTGCCGTGCCGGTCGACGTGGTAGATGGTAGTGCGCTCCTGGGCAAGCTCTGAGAACTTCGCCGAATAGCGGATCCCGTTCGTTACCTGGGCGCCGAAGTGACTGCGCAGGGCTTCCACCATGTCTTCACTGAGCCCTTTGCGCTTGTCGACCATGGTGGGCACGATATACCGCACGGGGGCCGCTCCGGCGCTCTGCATCTCCTCAAGCTCTGCTTGTAGCTGCTGGAAGCCGTCCGCCGCCAATACCTCCATGGAGATCGGGACCATGATCTCATCGGCGTAGAAGAAGACGTTCACGGATAGGGCGCTATAGGACGGCGAGGTGTCGACTATCACGAAGTCGTAGCCCGTGAACCGTGCCAATTTCTCACTCAATATTAGCTGTGGGTTGTAGGCCCGGTTTAGCTTCACGGGGGCCACCAGGGCCAACCTCGCGGCGCTGGGAAGGAAATACAGCCCTTCCCGCACCTGTGCCGGATCCCCCGGCTTGTCTTCCAGAACGTCTTCAATGTGATAGTCGGGGTGGACGTCGAAGAACTTGCTACAGTGCCCCTGCGGATCCGTGTCGATCAGCAGCACCGTCTTTCGAAGCCTAGTCAGCCCCTCCGCCAGGTGTACGGCGCTCGTCGTCTTCGCCACACCGCCCTTCCGGTTTGCGATAGCTATGCGTTTCAAGTTCCCCTCCGTTTTCATGAATCAGGTTGAATATTCCTCTACCAATGAGTCTGCTATCCGCTTCAATGAATCGCCGAGAGTCACCTTCACGTTCTGTTCCAGTTGTTCCGCCGCATGTCTGGCGTTGTCTATGGCTTCCTTATCCACCCACTCATTCACGGCGCCCGTGATAATCTCCCTGGCCGCCGCATCGGTTAGCGACTCCCATTGATAGCCCGGTTTCTCGGCACTTGCGGGGATCCCATGGCGCTGTACTTGCTCTTCAGTGAGTCCGCACCACACTACGTCAAAGTCTACGTTGCACCACTTGCGCACATCGTCTTCCACCGTGTTGGAGATCGTTTCTCCGGCATAATCCAGGTCGCCAAAGTACAGGACGGTTACAGGCTTCCCGTACTTACCGCGCATCCATTCAATATCTTTGGCGATTTCGTACTTGTATGGAATGCTTGGCTGTCCGCCCATGGGGTACAGGTCAATGGTGGTGGTGTAATACTTGAACTGCTCGGCCATTGCCCGTGCTTCGAACCAAATCATGACGAACCGGTCTTGCTTGTACCAATGATCGAACGTAAAGAACACGTCGAACTTCAGTTCACGTGCGAAAGACTGAATGGCGTGTGTCTGGTTTCGGGCACCATAGGCCCGGTGAATCGCTTCTCGCGTTTCGTCACTGGTGGTGTCGGGCCGCCAGTCATTCCAAGCCGCATGACGTGCCCGGCTGGTGAGTGAAAGGAAATTGCTATAGGTCTTGCTGTTCTTCTGCGGTATGACGCCTTCTTGGAAAAGGCGATAGTACAGCCAACGCGCTGATACTTTGTACGGTACGCTTTTCACGTGCTCCATAGCTCGGTCTAACAGTGCTGCCTTCCGGTCCTGTGGTTTCCAGTTGTCTATATTCGCATATGCCATTTCAATAAAATCTCCCAGACTACTGAGACGCGTTAGACCAGAAACTTCATCAGTTTCTCGACAAGCTGACGG
>CAYTDH010000380.1:0-4660 GCA_964436325.1 uncultured Tangfeifania sp. | reverse complement strand
ACATGAAACTCGACGATTTGAACATTGAAAACAGGCCTGGCGGCTGCCGCGTGTGTGTGGTGGAGGTTGAAGGGAGACGAAACCTGGCGCCGGCATGCTGTACGGAGGTAACCGAAGGCATGGTGGTCAACTCGCATTCCATTCGCGTCATCAATGCCCGACAAACAGTATTGGAATTGATTCTTTCGGATCACCCTGCCGACTGCCTTATTTGTGCCAAGTCGGGAAAATGTGAATTGCAGGACATGGCTCATCATTTGGGCATCAGGGAGATTCACTACAAAGGGGAACAATCGACTTATCGCGAGGATACCTCCCCGGCCATTATCCGGGAGGTGGATAAATGCATTATGTGCCGCCGGTGCGAAATGATGTGCAATGAGGTGCAGACGGTGGGTGTGCTTTCTGCCATCAACAGGGGATTCAATTCCGTGGTATCTCCTGCTTTTGAAATGAACCTCGATCACTCCGTATGCACCTATTGCGGCCAGTGCGTGGCTGTTTGTCCTACCGGTGCTTTAACAGAGGTCGATCAGACCAGCCATGTGGTTCGGGCGCTTTCCGATCCGTCCAAAACGGTTATCGTTCAAACTGCTCCTGCAGTGCGTGCTGCCCTGGGCGAAGAGTTCGGGATGGAACCGGGATCATTGGTCACAGGCAAATTGGTGGCTGCGCTTCGCCGTTTGGGCTTCGACCAGGTGTTCGATACCGATTTTGCTGCTGACCTCACCATCATGGAAGAGGGAGCTGAGTTGCTGAACAGGCTTACGAAATACCTCGATGGCGATAAAGACGTTCAATTGCCGATTCTAACTTCCTGTTGTCCCGCATGGGTGAAATTTTTTGAACATCAGTTTCCCCAGTTGAAGGATATTCCCTCCACGGCCCGTTCTCCCCAACAAATGTTCGGCAGCATTGCCAAATCCTATTTTGCGGAGAAAATGGGGATTCGCAGGGAAGACCTGGTGGTTGTTTCCATTATGCCTTGTGTGGCCAAGAAATATGAATGTGGCCGCGAGGAATTTATGGTGGATGATAACCCGGATGTGGATTATTCCATTACCACACGCGAGTTGGCCGCACTGATCAAACTGACCAACATTAATTTCAGCCGGCTTCCCAATGAGGACTTTGATCAGCCCCTGGGTGAATCAACCGGAGCAGCAGTGATATTCGGGACCACCGGGGGAGTTATTGAAGCTGCCGTTCGGACTGCTTACGAATTGTATACCAAAAAACCTTTACCCCGGCTCGATTTTAACGAACTACGGGGGATGGAAGGTATACGACAGGCTACCATCGACTTTGACGGGTTGCCTGTCAATATTGGCATTGCTCATGGCCTTGGTAATGCCCGGCGATTACTCGAAAAAATTGAGGCCGGAGAGAGTGAATTTCATGCCATTGAGATTATGAGTTGTCCCGGAGGCTGTATCGGTGGGGGAGGTCAGCCCTATCACCATGGCGATGTTGAGGTGCTTAAAAAACGGCAGATGGCGATTTACAAGGAAGACAGCAACAAAAAGATAAGGAAATCGCATGAGAATCCTTCCATCATTCAACTCTATGAAGAATACCTCGGAGAACCGATGAGTGAAAAAGCGCATCATTTGTTGCATACGAAATATTTTGACCGTACTTAGTTGATTGGTCATTAATGCCAAGCGACCAATTATTCATTATTTGTAAAAGACTATTTCAGGATTAAAATTAGATAATATGCCAAAAATAAAACTTGCTGAAAATACCATTCAACAGATAAAAGATGCTTGTGCTGAACACGGGAACCGTGAGGGAGAACTGATTAATGTTTTGCATAAAGTCCAGCACAGACTGGGGTACCTGCCGGCAGAGGTACAGGAGGTGATTGCCAAAGAGCTGAATACCTCTGTTGCAAAAGTGTATGGTGTTGTCACCTTTTACAGTTTTTTCACCATGATTCCCATGGGCGAATTTCCCATTTCTATGTGTATGGGAACAGCTTGCTATGTGCGCGGTGCAGAGCAGGTGTTAAGTGAATTCAAACGCCAGCTTAAAGTGGAGGTAGGGGAATCTACTCCCGATGGCATGTTTTCATTGAACTGCCTGCGGTGCGTGGGGGCCTGCGGCCTTGCTCCCGTGGTAATGGTGGGAGACAAGGTTTATGGCCGTGTGGCTCCTACCCAGGTCAGGGAAATTATTGCCGAATACCGTGAGGGGTGCGCTTCGGATAATGAGAAGACGAAAACGGCCTGATTTCGGTCAGGCTATTTTGCGCTCTTTTTTGATATTCTCATAAGCGCGGTTCACCATCTGGAACTTTTCATGGGCAGCTTTTTGAAAGTCTTCGCCCAAATGGCTTACCTTATCGGGGTGATATTTCATGGCCATTTTGCGGTAGGCTTTTTTGAGCTCTTCGTTGGAGGCAGCGGGTTCGATTTCGAGAATCTTATAATCGGCCCCGGTGTCTCTGACAAACATGGCCTGGATGGAGCTGAAATCATTGTTGCCGATACCCATCTGCCGGCTGATGTGTTCAATAAGTTGCCGTTCCTGTTCATCCACTCTTCCATCTGCCTGAGCAATTCCAAACAGAAAATGAAGCAACTGGAGACGGGCTGAAGAATTCATATTTTGTTTTATTTGCCTGCAGACTTCATTTACAGGAATAGTTTGTTTCAGAATGTCACGCAGCAATTTTATACCTTCCTGGGCTGATGCCTCTCCAAAATTGTGAACAAGAAACTTTTTTACATAGTCCAGTTCCGATTTCAGGACCTTACCATCGGCCTTCATAACGGCGGCTACCAATACGAGCAAACTCATGACATATCCTCCCGTGGTGGTTCTTCCGGAATATCCTGTGGTACGCGATGGCTGGACCGCCGTGGTGCTTCCGTCGATGATGGAACCCACTACAAAACCAAAGATTGCACCAATGGGACCTCCCACGGCCCATCCTAAACCTCCGCCAATCCATTTACCAAATTTTGCCATATTTTTTAAGTTTTTTATCTATTTCAATAATTTCGGGAATGATTAAATGGGTGTTGTCATTCAAAAGAACAACATCTGCCATCCGGGCTTTTTTCTTTTCAGAAAACTGATGACTCATGCGTTCCTTTATCTTCTTTTTACTTATCTGGTTGCGTTCCATTACCCTTTTTATCCGCTCTTTTTCAGGTGCCGTTACCAATAGGGTAAAGTCCATCAATTTGTAAAAACCGCTTTCGAACAATATGGCAGCCTCGTGCACCACATACGGAAAGTGGTGATGGTCTTTTAGCCACCTGAAGAATTCCTCTCGAACGGCAGGATGGACCAGTTCGTTTACCCTGGAAAGGTAAAATTGATCATTAAAAATAATTCCGGCAAGTTTTTTTCGGTTAATCGTTCCATCGGAAGTGTAAATGTCCTCTCCAAAGAGATCAATCATTTCTTTTTTTACCTTCGGATGGGTATCCAGCAACCTTTTGCCTGCTTTGTCGGCTTCAAAAACAGGAGTGCCGAGTATTTCAAAAAACCGGCATACCGTTGTTTTCCCGCTTCCTATTCCACCTGTAATGCCAACTGTTAAAGCCATAGCCGAAAAAAACTTCTCTGTTCACGTTAATTCTGTTCTTCAATTAAAAAATCCACTGCCTGGGGGGTTATGCGCAGCTTCTGAATAAAGAGGGGGTGTTCCTCAACTGAAATATCCAGGGTCTCGCTGTCATAGTCAGCTTGTTGATAGTCTACCGAAATTTTGAAATCTCCAGGGGTTACGTTTTCATATTCGCTCAGTCCCACCAGAAAAGAAACATTAACCTCCGAAGGGAACAGTTTGATGTTCATTCCGGAAGGTTCGTTTTTGACCTGAACGGGCACCTTAAATGTTTTTTCAGTGAATTGTTCCACCGGGATTTCAACCAATACCGTCTCTTCTGATATGCGGGTGTTCCCGGGATGGTTTACACGAACCCTTTTTTCAATATCAGTGCTTATATCGTCCAGTCTTATTTCCTGGGTACTCAGAGAAAACATGGTATCCAACAGGGAAGAGGGGCCTGAAATTTTTAAATGCTCAGGGCTAACACGAATGTTGCCTTTGCGATAATACTGGGATTTAAACTGAATATTCAGGTTGGGTTTGACTGGAAGGGATTTGGTCGTCAGGCTGTCAAAAAAGAGGGTAATTGTTTGAGGATTGATATCTGATATGGTTATTTCATTGCTTACCTGCTCCGAAATCCTGGGGATTAAGCTCTGAGTCCGGATGGGAATAATGCCTCCGTTGATGTCTGCATTTTGCCTGAGCGAGTTGAGGTTGAGAACAATAGGAGAAGTTGAAAGGGCCAGCTTATGGCGCAGAAGCGTAAAGCCGTGGGCCTCCACTTGTAATTCAAACCTGGAAGGTGGGGAGCTGGTAAGAAACAAGTCTTCAGGCGGATTGATGTATTTAACAGAGTAAAAAAGGGTTGTGGTATAATTTTTTCCAAGGGCATTTAAAAACCAGAGAGCCGTGGCAATAAAGAGGCAAATGGCAAAAACCACAACCCGGCGATCGTTTTTTATTTTCTCCAGATTAAAATACCCAAGTATTTCCGATACCCTTTTTTTCATGTGTTTATAATTGTTTATTTTTAATGGTAACACATGGAACTCGCCATATAAACATTTTCCTGTGTGTGAAATTATTTCT
>CAYTDH010000379.1:0-4683 GCA_964436325.1 uncultured Tangfeifania sp. | reverse complement strand
AATGAATGGGATGTTGATTTTAAATTGCATGCACCGGGTCAGACTAAAGTTGAAGGAGAGTTCATTCAGGGAAAGTTTAAAGAACTATGGGTTGTGCCTGATTCCAGACGACAAGACGTAATTATTTATTGAATACGGGAAATAAATACATATTAAACAGAAATTAACAATTATAATGAGATGAAACGCCTAAAAGCCCTTTCTAATCAGGAGATGTTGGATAATGATGCAGTGCCAACTGATGTGAATTGATCATGCTATGAGATAGATGGAAATTATTTTAAGGTATAAAACAAATGTAAAACTTAATTGATCACACAATTATTATATGAAAACAAAACGAAGGGACTTCATTAAAATGGCATCCATGGCCGGAATAAGCCTGGCCTCTGCCAATGAATTGTTTGCGCAGCATGAGAAAGATGAAAAAAATTTCCATAATCTGCCTGAACGGATAAAAGCGTATGAAAAAAACCATAAGCAGGTGTTCAACATGTCGGGGTATGCTGCGCCCAAAATCAGTACCGTGCGAATGGGGATCATCGGCACAGGAAATCGTGGATCCCACCATGCAGGAACTATTTCGCGGGTATCCGATGTGGAAATAAAGGCTGCAGCAGATGTCCTTCCCGAACGCTTTGAAAGAATTAAAAAGAACCTGGAAAATACCGATCACAATCCTGAATTTTATTCTGGTTCAGATGAGGTTTGGAAAGAATTATGTCAGCGTAAGGATTTAGATCTCATACTGATTACCACCCCTACTTATATGCATGCAAAAATGGCGGTTTATGCCATGGAGCAAGGGAAGCATGTCATTACTGAAGTGCCGGCAGCCGTTACCATTGAGGAGTGCTGGGATTTGGTGAAAACCTCTGAAAGAACCCGGAAGCATTGCATGATGATGGAGAATTATTCCTATATGCCTTTCCATATTACCACCCTGAACATGGCCAAGCAGGGATTCTTTGGAGATATTGTTCATGGCGACGGGGCCTACAACACCAGTAAGATGGGGAACAATTTTGGGAAAAATATGTATTGGAACATGTGGTGGCTGAGAATGTACGGCTCCCATAAGGGAAATATCTACCCTACCCACGGTATGGGCCCCATCGCCCAAATGATGAACATCAACCGGGGCGATCAGTTCGATTTTGTGGTTTCGGTGGAGAGCAAGGATTTCATGATGAAAAAGAAGGCACAGGAGCTGGCCGGAACGGATCCCTTTTTCGAAGAATTTGCCAAAATGAACTACCGGGGAAATATGAGCTCGATGCTCATCAAAACCAAACAGGGCCGCACCCTGAACATTCAGCATGATGCCACCTCACCTTCACCCCATACCCTGATCCACGGAGTGTATGGCACGGAAGGAGCGGTGCTTTATGATCCTCCTCCGCCACGTATCTCCACGGGAAACCACCGCTGGGCAGACCAAAAGACATACAATGAGCTAATTGAGAAGTACAAACCGGGCTTGCTTCACAAATTTGAAGACTTCAGGAAAGGCCTGGGAGCGGACCTGGAAAGCGGTCATGGTGGGTCGGACCTGATCAATGTGTGGCACATTATCGATTGCCTGCGTACCGGACTGCCACTCGACCAGGATGTGTATGATGCCGCGGCATTTAGTTCGGTTGTTGAGCTGTCGGAGTGGTCGGTGCTGAATGATTCCAACTCCATTAAAATTCCTGATTTTACAGCGGGATCCTGGAAAACCAATCAGCCCAATATGGACATTAACCTTGAAAACGGAAGCGGTGATACCCGGGTGCTGAGATAGATTCCGCCTCAAAATTAAAACCATCAACTGCAAATAAACAGGAATGAACCATGAAAAATAAGTTGGTAAAGGGAAAAATTCCCATTGATATCGTCCTTGCCCCCGAATGGTGGCATGCAAACACAGGGATAACCTTCGACCGGGATTTCTTTTTCCACCCGCTGAAAAGGGTGGAGAGTGAACAGCGGATGGAAAAAGAGTTGTACGAACGCTGGGGAAAATACGGATTGGGTGCCGATAAAGACAAAGCCAAACCTGAAATTGGTGCCGTACACCTGGCAGCAGGCTATTTGCTTTCAGAAATGCTGGGGTGTGAAGTAAAATATACAGAGAATCATCCTCCTGCAGTTGTTGCTGCAAACAGGGAAAACCTGACAGTAGATACGGAAGCAGCGTTCAAATCAAAGGTTTATAAGGATTTTGCAGATCTTACAGAAAAGCTGAAAGCAAAATATGGCTACCTTACTGGCGATGTGAACTGGGGTGGAGTGCTGAATATTGCCATGGACTTGCGTGGCGACCAGATTATGATGGATCTTTTGATGTCGCCGGATGAGGTACAAAAGTATTTCAATTCCATTGCCGGGGTCATTGAAAAGTTCACTGGTCAGGTAGGAGCAGCAACCGGAACAACATCAGTTTCGGTAACACGAACTGTCAGACACCTGCCCAAACCTGTCTTCCTGCATTCCGAGTGTTCGCATACCATGGTTTCCTGCGATGATTATGAGCAATTTCTAATGCCCATAGATGCAAAATGGAGTCAGGAGAAGGAATATTTCGGCATCCATTACTGTGGAAATGATCCCCACCGCTATGCTGAATCTTTTGCTAAACTTCCCAAACTGGATTTTCTGGATTTAGGCTGGGGCGGGGATGTTGCCTATTTAAGAAAATACCTGCCCAATACATTTTTCAATATTCGGCTAAGTCCGGTTGAGTTGGTTCATATGTCCGCAGAAGAAATCAGAGACACCATTGCAAAACTGGTTGCTGAATCGGCAGATCCGGTGCTTACCGGTGTTTGCTGCATCAACATGGACGATAAGGTTACGGATGATAAAATAGATGCGATTTTTGAAACGGTGGATGAAATAAGGAACATGAAAGAGAAACGTCGGTGAACGCCAAAAAGGCCTTGCCGAATTCGTTGAAAGTGTTTTAATGCCAATAATTTATAATTTTGTGAAATTTAGTGTTTTGGTGTTTTCGTGGCTTCCTTGAATCCAGCCACGAATCCAGCAAGACTCAAAGAATACACCAGGTTACGCCTTTATAAATGATGGGTTACAGCAAATCGGTTGAACAATCGGTTCTGGTCCGCTCACCAGCGAATAGCTTTGAGCGACGCCTGCGCAAAGCAATCTTCCAGCAAGGTCCTTCAGAAAAAAAATCGTTTTAGCTGGCGAAAAAGAATTTCATTTCAGATAATTTGTAAATTTAGGGCAGAATTTTTTTGAAAACGAAACGAGCATGAGGAAATTATTCACACATAAGCGCATGATATAAATGAAGTTTACTGATTATTTTCTCCATACCCGTAAGCGACAAGACCGAAAAATTATTGAACTTGAATAATTCATGATTTTTTTTGGGTTAGATTTAATTAAATTATCCAACAGTCTGATTGGAAGTCGTATAGAAATTGCAGACATAAAACTTGTCCACTCAATACAAATAATCAGAATAATAACCACAAAAAAATAAAATAGAATGAAAAGACGTAGTTTTTTTAGATTGACAGGGATTTCGGCATTAACTGCATTTACATCAAATGTTTTTGCCCATGAGTTCAAAGGGAATTTCACCAGTAAAAAGTCGTTGGCCAATCCGTTTGAAACAAAAGGAAAGTGGTTTAAAGCTGCTTTACATGTTCATACCACCAACAGTGATGGTGATGTGGATGTTCCCACACGACTTAAACAATACCGGGACAAAGGGTTTGATGTTGTGGCCATTACTGATCACCGAAAAACAAACGATTTGTCAGGCTTCTCAGACCGGAAATTTTTAGCATTGAGCGGCATCGAGTTTCATCCTGAAACCTATTCAGGCGCACCGACCCACCATCTTCTGGGTTACGGATTACCGCACCCCTATGCCTACAACAATAATTTGTCGGCCCAGGAGATGATCGATGATATAAAAAGCAAAGGGGCCAAAGTTTTTTATGCACATCCGTACTGGACCGGGCATACGTATGTTGAAATGACTGAAGTGTCGGGTTACCTGGGTGTTGAGGTGCACAACCAGGTCTGTGAGGGTGCTGACAGCGGCAGCGGGCGCGTCCATTGGGACCAGATGTTGAACAAGGGGCATGTGTTGTCTGGTTTGGCCACAGATGATGTACATCAAAGCAGCGAAGTTGGCAAGGCATGGACAATGATAAAGGCTGCGGAATTAGACGAGGAAAGTATTCTGGAAGCAATCGAAAACGGATGTTTTTATGCCTCCAAAGGTCCTGAAATAAAAAATTACCAACTGAGCAGCGACCTGAAGATTAAAGTGGAATGCTCTCCTGCCCAAAAAATTGTGTTCAGAACAAGCGGCGCCGGTAACGGAAAAGTTTTAAAAGCCGAAACCGGGAAAAGTTTAAGAAATGCCGAGTGGGATTTGGCCAGTAAAAAGCCGAAATGGGTAAGGTGTGAAGTGACCGATGAAAATGGCAACACCGCATGGACAAATCCTGTTTTTCTCTGAAGTCCTTTTTGAGAGAACGGTTCCGTATTTCGGAATAATGAATGCGGCTAAAGCCGGGTTTTAGGTTTAATGGATGGCCGTCAGCTAAAGCAGACGGGAATAGTCGGTGAAACCATGTAAGCAAAAAGAAAAGGAAGTTGAACAGGGAAAATTGCCGTTGGATTCATCCAACGGATCATTGAGATTGTAAGGACCAG
>CAYTDH010000378.1:0-4710 GCA_964436325.1 uncultured Tangfeifania sp. | reverse complement strand
GCGGATCGAAATGACACCCGAGTGCGAATTTCTAAATGCTCTCATAATGAGTTATTTTTGAAAATCTGTCATTGGTAGCAAACAAGCAACCAGTTCACCTTCCGAAGGGAGGCAACCAGCAACAAAACTACCAGTTATTATCAGGGATTAAAATCACTTTATTCATTCCGGGTTCTTTATTATACAGCCGTTTAAACCATTCAGCCCCTTCTGAAAGGGGGGCTTCTGCGGAAATCATCATACCCGGATCCACTTTTTTGGCTGCCATCAAATCGAGAACAAGTTCATACTCACCATTAATGGCGCAACTTCCCTGTACCGTAATTTCGCGGGTCACTACTTGTTGCAGGGGAAATTGAATTTCGGGAGAGAGATTACCCACCAGGACTACTGTACCGCCCTTTCGGGTGGATTGGACTGCTGTTTGCACCGGTTGGTCCGCGCCCACCACTTCAAAGGAAAGGTCTGCTCCCCTGTTTTTGGTCCATTCGGTGATTTTACCCGGTGTAGAAGTGTCTTTTGCATTGACCCAAAAATCTGCTCCGTATTTCCTGGCCAACTGGAGTTTTTGGTCATCGATATCAATGGCAATAACCGGATTGGCACCAAATATTTTGAGCAATTGCACTACAAAAGTTCCTACCATGCCAGTACCTACAACTACGGCGCTGTTTCCGGGCCTCAATCCCGAAATGTTAATGGCGTGGGCTGCAACAGCAATCGGTTCAACCATTGCGGCATAAGTATAAGGAACTTCTTCCGGTATTTTGTGGAGAATATGCTGAGGAACAGCTACAAGGTCGGCAAGAGCCCCATGCCTGCGGTATTCCCCTGGGGAAACACCCATGACCTGCCGGTTGTTGCTCAGGTTATAATGACCTTTCAGGGTAAACCAGTCATTGAGGGGATAAATGGTGGAATCGAAGGTTACCCTGTCGCCTTTTTGCCAGTTAGTTACATCACTTCCGGTGGCAACGATTTTGCCTGCGGCTTCGTGTCCCATCACAATAGGCGGTTTTCTTCGTCCGGTGCTTCCATCCATGCCATGGACATCGCTTCCACATATCCCGCAGGCTTTCACTTTAATGAGGACTTCGTCGGGGGTTATTTCAGGATCGGGAAAGTCGCGATAATTTAATTGATTGTAATCGTCCAGAACAAGTGCTTTCATAATTTTTTTCTATTGATAAACCGTTGCAGCAACAGGATTTGTCAAAACAAATTTAACAAATTTTTCTACCTTGCAGTGCCGCAAATAAGCTGGATAATAAATTTCGGGAAAAAGGATGAATAAACCAATAAAAACCAAAAAAGTGCTGTTTCTACTGCTCTTTTTTTCAGCAGTCTTTTTGACGAGAGGGCAGGATGTTTCCTTTTCTCAATTTTATTCCAATCCGCTTTTTTTAAATCCCGCCTTTGCAGGTTCGGCAGAAATTCCCCGACTTGCACTCCAATACCGGAATCAGTGGCACAGTTTCAACAATGCTTTTAATACCTACAGCGCGGCCCTGGATTTCCCGGTCAAAAAAATGCAGGGAGGACTCGGTTTATTTGTATTGAATGATGCACAGGCTGCCAGTAGTTATCGCTGGTTTCAGGTAAATGCAGCTTACGCCGTTTTTATTCCGTTAAGCGAGCAATGGCGGTTGCATGGAGCTTTACAAGCTGGCCTTCATCAACATTCTCTGGATGTGAGCCAATTAATTTTTCCGGATAACGTGGATCCCAATTTTGGAAATCATGGTGTTTCCGCTGAAATGGAATATTTATCCGGCAATAGTTTTTCTTTTGTTGATTTTTCTTCCGGACTACTGCTTTACAATCCGCAATTTTTCGGAGGGATTGCCTTGCATCATTTGGGGGAACCCCGCCAGTCATTTTCTCCGGGTACGGAGCATTCAGGAGATAAATTGAGCCGGAAATATACGTTTCATGCCGGGGCTCGATTACCGGTTTATCTTTATGGTCATCACGAAAAGAAATTTGATATTTCTCCCCAGCTGGTCATGCAAAAACAGGGACCTTTCGGGCAGATAAATTATGGGCTGCTCGCTACAAAACGAGGACTGACAACCGGAGCATGGTTCAGGCAGAACCTGGGGTTGCGCTATGATGCAGTGATTCTTCTTGCCGGTTTCATGAAAAACAACTGGCAAATCACATACACTTACGACATGGCTGTTTCAGGGCTTTGGGGGGAAACCGGGGGCACCAGTGAAATCAGTCTGGTTTTCTTACTCGAAAAACCTGACAAACGACGAAATCTTCCTTTTTACCGTTTCCAGGATTATGAATTTGGATCTGATTGAAGACAATTACAAATGGCCAGTAGAATTGCGAATTCCGAATTGGACAATTCCGAATGGTGAGCAGCGTAGTTAATAGCCACATCTCACTACTCACTACTCCCCATCTCCCCATCTCACTGCTTACTACTCCCCATCTTAC
Organism: uncultured Tangfeifania sp.; assembly: GCA_964436325.1. Classification (GTDB taxonomy): domain Bacteria; phylum Bacteroidota; class Bacteroidia; order Bacteroidales; family Prolixibacteraceae; genus Tangfeifania. The sequence continues at coordinate 2,262 of CAYTDH010000378.1, read as the reverse complement.
TACTTACTACTTCCCATCTCACTACTTACTACTTCCCATCTCACTACTTACTACTCCCCATCTCACTACTTACTACTTCCCATCTCACTACTTACTACTCCCCATCTCACTACTTACTACTCCCCATCTCACTACTTACTACTCCCCATCTCCCCATCTCCCGATTCAGGTTAACCCTATATGAAATCTTAAAAAACCTTTTTCGGATGGTCTGAATGTGAACCGAACAATTTATTATCTTTGAGCTGCGTTTTGAGGGTCAGTTCAACAAGCTGATTTTCTGACAAAAACAAAAATTTGAAGTCAAATAATAAAAACGATTCACCATGTTAATTAGCGACATTAGAGCAAGAGAAATTCTGGATTCACGTGGCAATCCAACCATTGAAGTAGAGGTACTTCTTGAAAGCGGAGCCTTTGGGCGCGCAGCTGTTCCTTCGGGGGCATCAACCGGTGAGAACGAAGCACTGGAATTGCGTGACGGAGACAAAAACCGTTATCTAGGGAAAGGGGTCACCAAAGCTGTTGAGAATGTAAACAATATCATTGCCAAAGAACTTATTGGTATGGATGCTACCGACCAGGTAGCTTTAGACAATCTGCTTCTTGAACTGGACGGGACTAAAACAAAGTCGAAACTGGGGGCCAACGCGCTTCTCGGGGTTTCACTCGCTGTTGCCAAAGCTGCCTCTGAATTTGCAGGTGTTCCGCTTTACCGGTATATCGGAGGAACCAATGCCAAGACCCTCCCGGTTCCGATGATGAACATCATCAATGGTGGTTCACACTCCGATGCACCCATTGCATTCCAGGAATTCATGATTCGTCCTATTGGCGCTGCGTCTTTCCGTGAAGGATTGCGGATGGGAGCAGAAGTATTTCACAGCCTGAAAAAAGTGCTGAAAGGGCGGAATCTGAGCACTGCTGTGGGCGATGAAGGAGGATTCGCTCCTGAACTTGAAGGCACAGAAGATGCCCTGAACAGTATCATCGAAGCGGTGAAAAATGCAGGATACAAACCCGGCCGTGCCGAAGACGGAGGCGATGTTTCCATTGCCCTGGATTGTGCCGCTTCCGAATTTTTTGAAAATGGAGTTTATGACTACACCAAATTTGAAGGCGAAGGTGCTGCCAAAAGGAACCAGGAAGAGCAGGCAGCTTATTTGGCTGAATTGATCTCCAAGTACCCTATTGATTCCATTGAAGACGGTATGGATGAAGGTGACTGGGAAGGCTGGGTTAAGCTTAACGCCGCTGTGGGTGATAAATGTCAATTGGTTGGCGACGACCTGTTTGTTACCAATGTAGAGTACCTTCAGAAAGGAATTGAAATGGGCGCTGCCAATTCTATCCTCATTAAGGTGAATCAGATTGGTACACTCACTGAAACCCTTGATGCCATTGAAATGGCTCACCGTGCTGGTTACACATCGGTCACTTCTCACCGCTCTGGTGAAACGGAAGATGCCACTATTGCTGATATTGCTGTGGCTACCAATTCCGGACAGATAAAAACCGGTTCACTCAGCCGTTCCGATAGGATGGCCAAGTACAATCAATTGTTGCGCATTGAGGAAGAATTGGGTGATAGTGCCATTTACGGCTACAAGAAAATTTACAGAAAATAAATATTCTTCAAAAGGAACCGTTCTTTTTCAGGAAGGAACGGTTCCTTTTTTAAACCAGCCATCCTATGCTCTCATCGATTCTTGAAATCCTTGTGATGCTTAATCCTTTTGCCCTCTTTCTGTACCTGGAACCAATAAGAAAGGATTTGGATCACAAAAGTTTTATGATCGTGATTATCAAGGCTTCACTTATTTCTTTCGTGATTTGCCTTGCTTTTTTCTTTTTGGGTGATGCCATCTTTAGAAAAGTTTTTCAAATCGAATTTGAATCCTTTCGTATTTTTGGCGGGATTATCATCTTTTCCTATGCCTATTTTTTTATTGTAAAAGGCCAAAAAGCGCTGATTATGATAAAAGAAAACCTGGATGATTTAGCCTCTGAAATCGCACTTCCTTTTATGGTTGGCGCTGGCACCATTTCCCTGAGTATTTTGCTATCGCAGAAACATTCTGCCGGGATGGGAGTGATTGCACTTTTCCTGATTTTTTGTGTCAACTTTTTAATCATCTTTTTTCTAAAAAGATTCAGGGATTCCATTGACAAGAGAAAATTCAGAACAGCTTTTGATAAAAATATGGAGGTTTTGCTCCGCCTGACAGGATTTTTTATTGGAGCCATCGGAATCGACATGGT
>CAYTDH010000377.1:0-4742 GCA_964436325.1 uncultured Tangfeifania sp. | reverse complement strand
TTACCGGGTGTGACATGAAACTTGATCTATGGAATGCCCAGCTAAAGGGAACAATAAAAACGGCTAAAGGCACCATCGGCTTTTCTCATTTTACGCATACCTCGGATTTAATAATTGCCACCACCATTGAACCCTCCGCCGGAGAAGAGGATTGCCGGTGGATTTGGGAGCCGGCGAAAGCAACCACAACCCGCAACAGGGACCTGGATTTCCCCTCAACGACAGATCAAATCGAAGCGGTAAGGGAAAGGTATCGCTCCCGCGGAAAGTGGATTACCCAGGTTTATGACCCGGATGCTCACGGAGAACCCGAAATTGCTGAAACCGATGGGGTAAATTATTGCAGGCAAACACTGAAATACGGCGGAGAACATGCTACTGCATGGAAAGAGACAAAAAATGGAGACAAACGCACTTTGTGGGTCTCCATCGCCAAACACTACCCCGGGGAGACCGGTAATTCGGGCCGTGAGGCTGCGGGGGAAATTCAACAGGCTCTGAAAAAAGTGCGGTCCGGAAGACTAAAATGGGAAAAGGCGCATGCTGAGTGGTGGCATGACTATTACCGGAAAAGTTTTGTGTCTTTAAACGATACCCGTGTGGAAACCGTTTACTGGACCCAGATTTATAAGATGGCCTGCACCACCCGGCACGACCGTCCTATGATGGATACGCACTGTAAAAGGAATTGATGACAACCTTGGCCGTATTCTCGACTACCTCAGAAAAAATGATTTTATGCAGAATACCATCATTATGGAATGCAGCGTGACGACGAAGTAGAACAAATTGCGATGAACGTTGCAATGGATTTTGAACAAAATAATGGCTGGCAACCCGAAGATGTAGGTTCCAAAAACTTAGGTTACGACATACGTAGCACGAGCAAAGAACAGCTTAAACCATACATTGAAGTTAAAGGCAGAAGCAACGAAGGAGGTGTTATGCTATCTGAAAATGAAATGTTCAGGCTTGGTCAGTTAGGTGATTCTGCATGGTTGTATATGGTTTACAATTGCAAAACAAAGCCGCAACTAATCAGGATTCAATATCCGGCTGAAAATATGCACTTTGATACGAAATCAAAAGGAGTACAATATTTTTTGCCTGAAAAAGAATGGAAAAAGAGATTAAATCAATAAGTTTGTCCAATTATTCAATTCATCCACGATTCGTGGCCAACTAAAATAAATGGGCGTGAAGGAAATAGAAATTATTCATATAGCTATTGAGAACCTGCAAAAAACAGCCCGGATTAATGGGGAATGGATTCATCTGCGAGAGGCATATTTAGATGGAAAACTAAAGCTGTTCATCAACAATAAGAATATCGTATTTAATGCGGAAGTAAGAAAAGAATTACGTAACCACCAGTTGGGGCAAATTGAAAAGATAGCAGAAATGTATAATCCGTTTATAATTGTGGCCGAACGGATATTTCCCAAAATAAAGGAACATCTGCGAACACAAAATATCGCATATCTTGAAGCAAACGGAAATGTATTTTTCAATCATACGAATTTTCATTATTTTATTGAAGCACAAAAGCCAATCGCAAATAAAAAGGAAAAAATAAACAGGGCTTTTACTAAAACCGGATTAAAAGTTTTATTCCACTTTCTCAATAACGAAGAGCTAATCAACTTATCGCACCGTGAAATAGCCGAAATAACAGATGTAGCTCATGGCAACATTGCTTATATCTTGCAGGGTTTGAGAGAGAACAGGTTCCTGGTTAAAATAAATAAAAACACCTTTGCATTAAATAATAAAAAAGAATTGCTTGAAAAATGGATGGTAAATTATAAAGAGACTTTACAGCCAAAACTGGAAGTCGGACGTTTTCGTTTTGCCAATAAAGATCAATTTATCCATTGGCGAAACGTTCAACTTCAGAAAGGAAAGACAAGGTGGGGAGGAGAACCAGCCGGTGATTTGATAACAAACCATTTACGTCCTGGAGAACTGACTCTATATACAATTGAGGCACGCAACGACTTATTGAAAAATTACCGGTTAATCCCTGATCCGGAAGGTGACATCCAAGTATATAAAAAATTCTGGGACGACACATTAGATGCTGAAACAAAAACCGTCCCGACTATACTTATATATACAGATTTAATTAATGTTGGCGATAAACGTTGCAGGGAAACAGCAGAAATAATATACAGACAATATGTCGAACCAAACTTATAAAGAACTTGCTATTCCTTATTTTAAGGAAGTATTTGAAATAATAGATAAAGTCCTTGTAAAAAGAAAAATACCGTATTATCTGATAGGGGCAAGTGCGATTACCCTTGAATTACTTCGGGATGGCAAGAAAGGCAGCAGAGGAACGAAAGACATTGATTTTGCAATAATGATTTCGTCAATGGAAGAATTTGCGCATATCGTTGCTGACCTTAAAGAATTTGGATTCAACAAAGTCAAAGCCCCCTGGACAATTTATCATCCTGGTTTTAATGTAGCAGTTGACTTACTTCCCTTTGGGGAAATTGAAGAAAAAGACACTATTAACTTTAATGAAAGAAGCAAAGATCTTCATGTTTTAGGATTTAAAGAAGTTCTGGAAGGGACCAAGCCAATAAAGATTGATGACAAAATTGCGCAAATTCCAACATTACCTGGTATGGTAATACTTAAACTTATTTCATGGTCGGACAGACCTGAAGAAAGATTTGATGATCCGCAGGATGTCCTGTATATTATTGAAAATTACTTTGACCTGAAATGGGATGAAATAGTTGAATTTCACAATGATATTTTCCCGGAAGATGATTTAGATCCTTTAAAAGTGTCAGCGAGAGTTTTGGGAAGAGAAGTTGCTGAAATTATCGATAAATCTGAAAGGCTAAAGAAAAGGATATTAAAAGTATTGGAAGAAAATACATCTGATCCGCTTCATTCAGAATTTGCCAAGAATTGGGTTTTCGATAGTGCCTGGGGCATTGAGGAAGCGATTGAGATATTAAAAGAACTAAAAATTGGAATTGAAGAAATATTGACATAACCCAACCGAAAAAACTAATAGAAGTAGCCATAAATCGGGTAATATCGTTACAAACCGGTTTTGGTGGCGGGAAAACCCATAGCCTGATTTCTTTGTAGCATTTGGTAAAAGCCGGAAAGAAAGTTATCGACTGGGAATTGACTTCCGATGTGATAAGCGAAATTGAAAAAGTAGTAAGGCACTATTCGGATTATTGCAAGAACCTGGAATCGAACCATGAAATTCCCAAACATGCTGCCCGTTCCGATTACCGTGAACGTATTCGGAAAGCCTATCCGTTTCACCCGGAATTGATTCATATTTTCGAAAAAGGATGGGCCAGTCACAATGACTTTCAACGGACTCGCGGCGTTTTAGGGATGTTGGGTTTTGTGGTAGCCGATTTGTGGAAGCGGCATAGTAATTTGGGAGGAAGCCAGGGATTAATCCATGTATCTGATTTATAGCTGGGAAATCTTGATGCCATTACTTCACAGATTAAAAAATTGTGGGGAAATGGCTACGATGCAGTAATTACCGCCGATGTTTCGGGAAATAACTCCAATGCCTTTAAAATTGATACCAACAAAGCAGAATACAAACGGCATGGCATTACAACACAAGGTGTTGCCGCTGCAATTATGCTGGGAACTTTTGGCAGTGATGGCGCCAGGAAAGGATTGAATATTCAGGAACTGAAACTTATGTTGTTGAAGCCCGATACATTCAACTATAATTACATTAACGGTGCCATTGATGCACTCGAATCGGAGGCCCATTACCTCCATTACTCCGAAGCCGGAGAGGCAAAACGGTACTGGTTTCACAAACGCCCCAACATCAATATTTTAATTAACCAGGCCAAAGGCGACATTCAAAAATCAGCACTCGAACAGGAAATTGTGACCCGAATAAAATCACGGGAACGGGGTTTTACCTTATTCAATGTTTTGGTTGCTCCTTCCGATGACATCCCTGAACAGAAAGGACTAACTTTAATAATTGCCCATTCATCGTTGATTGTAAAAACAGAACAAATTAACGGTAATCTGAAACCCTACATTGAAAAAATGGCGCAAAAAAGAGGAAACAGCGAACGTGTCTATAAAAATATCATTCTGTTTTTGGTAGCCAATGAAATGGGCATCAATTAATTGCACATAGAATTGGGTGAGTTTTTGGCCTGCAATAAAATCCGCACTGATTACATTGGGCAATTGAGCCAGGAGCAAAAAACGGATATTCAGGAAAAATCAAGGAACTGAACAAAAAAGTTGATCGCTCGATTTGTGTTGCTTATTCACTGGTAGTAAAAGCCGGGGCAAAAGGGAAAATTGAAAGCCTGCCGGTAAAACAATTCAAAGAAGCCATCGATGTTCAGTTTAATCTCAATATCATACCACTGCTAAAAGAAGAAGAATGGCTGTTTAATGGAGTGGGTTTTGGGTTACTGCAAACAAACGGACTAATTCCAACACCCGAAACACCGGTCAACGTAAAAGAATTGTACGAAGCATTTCTCCGGTACAACGATAAAAATATGATTACCGGAGTGCAGGCCATGCAAAACAGCCTGTTACGGCTTTGCAATGGCTAACAAGTGGCCATTGCCCAGGGAGAACCTGCCAATTTTCCCCAAAATTTTCGGGCATAATGAGAAAATGACAGTAAAATTATCCTGTCTTTTCGATCCGGAAGGAGAAATCTGTTGATTCAAGAGATTTCTCCTCCTGCGTCGTCGAAATGA
>CAYTDH010000376.1:0-4758 GCA_964436325.1 uncultured Tangfeifania sp. | reverse complement strand
TATAAAAAGCAAAGTGAGGGTGTCATCGTTTTGGTCCCAAACTACTAACCAGTCCGGTTTCAGGTGGCATTCCCACAAACCCGCATACTGCCCGGACAAAACATGAGCTTTAAATTTTGGTGGTAATTTGCCCTGATTTTGGAGAATATCAATTGCATCTTTAAGTTCAGAAAGGTAATAACCTCTTTTTTTGCAGCGCTTAACATCCTTTTTGAATCTGTTGGTAAACCGAATGGAATACATCACTGCAGACATTTATCAATGAGGTCTTTTGCATTTTCAGCTTCAAATACACGTCCATTTTTTATTATAAAAATAGCAAACTGAAAATAAAAAGCCTCAACTGAATGTAACCAATTGTATTTTAAATGCATCTTGAAAATAAAAACCAAAACCGTTGAATCATGAAAACACGATTAACCCATACCAGTCGGCATAAACATATATTTTTTTTGATGCGATAATTTTACTTTTTAACTTTTCGTTTTGTGAAGTTTAATTTGCATCCTGGAGTTTCCGGCCTAATATGTCGTTGCTTGCAATTTTTAAAAAATCATCAGCAAGATCCAGTACAAATAAAACCTGCAAGTAATTTCCCATTGCAACTCCGGGCGAACAAAAACAGGTTTTTGAAAAATGGGAACTGGTTAGTTCTCATGTTGCCCGGAAAACGTTTGTTACCGGAATGATAAAACGTGGTTTCGAAATTCAGTTGATTAAAGAGCTTGCAACTATCAGCGATGAACGCACCCTGAAAAGATACCTGCACATCGACACTGACCTGAAACGCGAAAAAATGAAGCAATGGCCCCGGTTATGAGAATGAAATTCAATTCGTATATTTGTAAAAAAAAGTTATGGCAACAGTACAGGTGAAAATAAAAACCAATACCAAACGCGGAAAACACATTTTAGGATTACTTCAGGAAATGGCAAAAACCGGGCGGGATATCGAATTCGAACACATCCCGAATGATGAAACCATTGAGGCAATTAACGATGCCAGGAAAAAAAAAGGGATGAAAGCTGAAAATGCGGATGACCTTTTTAATCAACTCGAAAAATAGCCCCGATGTTTGAAATTCACTACACAACCAAATTCAAAAAGGATTATAAAACCATTAAACGCAGGGGATATCAGCTAAATCTTTTGAAAGATGTTATCGGCAAGCTGGTAGAAACCGGCACATTGCCGAAAAAATTTATTCCACATAAATTAAGCGGACAATATCAAGATAACTGGGAATGCCACATTAAACCAGACTGGTTACTGATATGGAATATTGATTACGAAACGAATGAAATTTGGCTGGTACGCACCGGAACCCACTCAGATCTGTTTTAAAATCCACTTCAAATAATATCCATTAATCCCAGGTTAAACCCGGCTGCCACATTTTTCGTTAAAATAGTTGTATCGTCACGACGCCACACTATAAATGAGTGCAACCCAAAAGAGGCAGGAAATTTTTAATCCTGCCTCTTTTCAATTACGGAGATCATCTCCATAGTTGAAGACAATTATCCCCTGATTAGTGGATAATTGAAATGAAAAACATGCAGAACAACGTCCTTGCATTTCGCACCCCTGTAGGGTACTTTTATTTCAAGTACTTATATAAAAATTTATTGCTATGTTTTCAGAAGTGAAATTTACAAGCTTTATAAAATATTTCCACACCTGTTTTTACATGGCGAAAAAGGATCGGGAAAAAGCCAAATGGCCTGGAGCCTTAGCAACGTGTTTCAACACGGCACGCCACCATTTAATTTAAGCGCCGGAACCGATGTTGCATTTTTCCGCTGGCTGGCACGTTACCGCGATGTTGTTATTTGGTACGATGAATACACCGATAATGTTGATGAAAAACGTTTTCAGGCATTGAAAAGTGCTTATGATGGAGTTGGACGCGAAAAAGGAAAGATGAGTCGCGACAGCCGGACCGAATCCGATAAAATTAACTCCGCTTCAGTTTTTAGCGGTCAGCATTTACCACAACGCGACGACAATTCATTATACAGCCGTTCAATAGTAAGATTTTTTGTGAAACCAAAAGGAGGCTATTCTAAGCGTGCTACCGAATTGTACGACAAATTAAAAATATGGGAGGAAAAAGGCCTCAGTCAAATTATTACTACCATATTGGATTATCGCGAAACTGTTTCATCCAAATTTGCCCGTACATTCTCCGATATTTTTGACCACTACAAACAAAAACTTATTGAAAAGGAACTACAAGTTGACGATCGCATTTTGCGAAACTACACTATTCTTTCTGCCATAATCTGGATTTTCGAAAAGGAAACACCCGTTGATTTAAAAATAAATCCTGAACGGTTTAGAGATGTCTGCCTGGAAGATGCCATTGACCAAAACGACAAAGTAAGCAGCAGCGATGCCCTGGGTACCTTTTGGAAACTTCTCGGTGGATTAATTCAGGAAATGAAAATTACAAACACTGATTATGATATCAACCAGCCTGAAGGATCAATTGTGAAAATTACCAGAAAATCGAACGGTAAAAAGATAACAGACAACTTACAATTAGATGAAGAAACATGGGTGTTATACCTCGACTTTAACCGCGTATATCAAAAATATATGGAAATGCATAGGAGCGTTTACGGAACTGCAGGAATAGGATTACAGACCATGCTTGATTATTCCCGAAACCATTGGAGTTATTTAGGTCTTAAAGCGGTCCATTATTTTTCAGAGCAAAAGAGTACCAGCGCACACATGTTTGATTACACAAAATTGGTGAAAAATGGAGTAATTACTGATTTTAAAAACATATTGCCAAACCCTGACGAAGAAAAAAATAAATTCTAAAACAAGTTACCGGAATACGGTTCTAAGGTTCTAAGGTTCTAAGAAAAACATATAAAGTATTAATAATGAATAATATAATAATAAATATCAATATAATAAAAGTTAGAACCTTAGAACTAAGAGCAACAAAATATTAGAACCTGAGAACCTTAGAACTGAAAATTAATGGGTAGGTAACAAAAATTTTGAGAAAACAACCCGATGTTAAATCTGCCAGGTGGCTTTTTGTGATCGACCAAATGGATGGGAGTATTCATTACTAAATATATATTGTTAAATTTTTAAAAGAATGTTATGAACAAAGAAAATTTCGAATCACGATTGATTGGCGTCAACCACTCGGCCATTGAGAAAGAAACAGACAACTGGCAGTATGCCGTTCAGCAGTTGAACAGCATTGCCAGGGCATGGGACACCCAGTTTGCTGAATTGGATGTTTCATTTACTCCGGATCGGGCCATTGAGATTTTATCTGCCAAAGATGTTGGCTATTTCCTGAAAACAATTTACCTGGAGCACGAACCTGAACTGGCAAAGCTGGCAGCCAGCAACCGGATAAAACGCTCCAAACTCATGGAAATTGCCGAATTCCCGGAGTTTGATTTGCTTTAGAATGAAATTACAAGCTTTAAGATTTGGGTAGATCGCACCCGGATGGAAGGGCGACTTAACCAAATTGATACGATTTACCAGGACGGCAAATTTATTTTCCCCGATGAAATGAAAAAAAGCATCGAGGAGAACCACACCTGGTACACCCGCGATGAAACTGAAAATGCAGCCCTGGAAATTGTTCAGGATGTTTGCAACGCGTTCAACCAGTTCAATGAACTGGGGGGCGACGTGAATTCAAGAGATTTGCCGCGTCCGTTTGGCGATTACATTACAACGGTGAAAGGCGACAAAACATTTGGCGAACTGAATTCCGGGGCCAGTGAAAGCCGATACTGCGTGCCGAAACTCATTCCAAACTGGGCGTTGTTTAAGGGCGAAAAAAATACGCTGCTAAATCTGGTATCAGCAAATTATTTTATCGATTAGCAACCAATGGCCGGTTAATAAAAAAAACCAGCTCAATAGCTGGTTTTTTGTAACCTGGTTGTGGCACAAGTTGCCGGGTTAATCGGAACCATCAAAACCGCCACATCTAAAACAAAAGATTTTTCAGTTGGTGGTTATACATCCCCAGGTGACAAACTTGAACCTGCCGGAATTGTACATGCCGGTGAATACGTAATTCCACAAGAAGGGGTTAAGAACCCAGCATTACAGCCAGTCATAAACTTAATGGAATTTGCAAGACAAAGAGGCCAACTTCATCAACTGAATCTGAATTCAATAAAATCATTTGCAGAAGGTGGATATACATCGATAAGTGAAATAATGCAAAAATTGAATAGTGCACCCAATAATAATTGGTTACATCATAAATTAATGGGAGCTGAAACCGACAAATTGCAGAACTTATTATTAAATTATCTTGTAAATTCAAAAGGTGTTTCTGGCAACAATGCAGGAAATGATATTCCTGAACAAGATAAAAAAGTTACGGAGGCGCTGGATAAAAACACAAAAGCTACTGAAAAACTTATGCAATGGAAACCTTCCATTTCAGTTGAATTTTTTGAAAGACAGCTGGATAGATGGAAAAATATTCAAAGAAACAGCGGACTTTAATTGAGTTCTTATATAAACATTCTCTCAGCATATAACGCAAATTTTTAAAAATCGTAATTACGTTTTTGATTCAGGGCGGTGCGGGATGTATTAAAAGAAAAAGGCAGAATTTCTAATCTTTTAAAATGTCAAACTATTGATTTTCAGTATAAATTTATTTTTCAGTTGACAGTGTTGTCAGTTATTTAGAATGATTTTTAACAAGTGCCGGTCAAAACCGTAATTATTTTTTCATTGTTGCATTTTAT
>CAYTDH010000375.1:0-4763 GCA_964436325.1 uncultured Tangfeifania sp. | reverse complement strand
TGCGTATTCCGGCCGAAGCCGGACGCCGATTCCGATCCATTCCGGACAGTAATTCCGATTCATTCCGGACGCTGATTCCGATTGATTCCGGACAAGGATTCCGGAGCATTCCGGAAATTATACAGCGGCGCTGGTTAACTGTATAAGACGCCGATAATATACCGTCACATTCCAACCTGATTTGAGGAGGTGACGTTATGTCGGCCAAGAGGTTAACCATGCGCAAAATAAGAGAAATTTTACGTCTTCGATTCGATTTTCATTTTACTCTCATCCAGATCGCGACCAGTTGCAATATCGGCCGATCGACCGTGTTCGATTATTTGCAACGATTCACAGACTCCGGCTTGAGCTGGCCTCTGCCGGACGATATGAGCGATAACCATCTGGAACAACTTTTGTTTTCTACTGTTGTAAAAACGGATATCCGGAACCGGGCTTCACCTGACTGGTCGGTCGTGCACCAGGAGCTACGCCGTAAGAGCGTCACCCTGATGCTGCTCTGGCAGGAATATAAAGAACGACAACCGGACGGGTATCAATACAGTCAGTTCTGTCATCTTTACCGGCAATGGGTCGGGCAAATTGATCCGGTGATGCGTCAGGTGCATCCGGCCGGAGAAAATCTTTTTGTGGATTACGCCGGTCAGACCGTCGATATCCGCGATTCTGCCGGGCAGAATATCCGATCGGCACAGATTTTTGTCGCAGTTCTGGGGGCTTCCAACTACACCTATGCCGAAGCCACCTGGACTCAGGCACTGCCTGACTGGATCGGTTCCCACGTCCGTGCGTTTGAGTATTTTGGCGGGGTAACCGCCGTGGTGGTTCCCGACAACCTTAAAAGCGGCGTTAAGGATCCTTGTTTTTACGATCCGGAGATCAACCCCACATATCTGGATATGGCCCGGCATTACGGTCTGGTGGTTCTTCCTGCCAGAAAGCGAAAGGCCCGGGATAAAGCCAAGGTGGAAACAGGCGTTCAGATCGTCGAGCGCTGGATCCTGGCCCGGTTGCGGAATCATACGTTCTTCAGTCTTGATCAGCTCAACCAGGTCATCCGGCGGTTGCTTGAAGAACTCAATCGCAAGCCGTTCCAGAAGCTGCCCGGCACTCGTCTTTCGCAGTTTGAAGCCGTTGACCGGCCGGCCCTTAAGCCGCTGCCTTTACGACCTTACCGTTTTGCCGAATGGAAAAAAGCCCGGGTCAATATCGATTATCACATCGAGGTGCTGCGGCACTATTACAGCGTTCCCCACACGCTGATCAAAAAGCAGGTCGATGTGCGTATCACCGACACGACCATCGAATGCTTTTATCAGAATCAGCGGGTTGCCAGTCATATCCGCAGTTACAAGCAGGGCCGGCATACGACCGTCAAAGACCACATGCCGCCGTCACACCAGCAATGGGCGGAATGGAGCCCCGACCGCTTTATCCGCTGGGCCGAGAAAATCGGCCCTCAGACGACTGATCTGATCCGGACGGTCCTTTCTTCGCGGCCTCATCCGCAGCAGGGATATCGAAGCTCGCTGGGCATTCTGCGGCTGGCCAAAAGCTATGGCGATGATCGGCTGGAAGCGGCCTGTGGGCGAGCCAACCGGATCGGCGGCACATCCTATAAATCCGTGGCTTCTATCCTGAAAAACGGCCTTGACCAACGCGCGCCTGTTATCGTGGAGCAGACGCGACCGGCCGTTGTTCATGCCAACATCCGCGGTTCCCAATATTATAATTGAAAGGAGATATTATGCTGACGCACCCCCTGATGGAAAAACTGCAAACACTGCGGTTCCACGGCATGCTCATCGCCTTAGAAGAGCAGATGCAAATGACCGATATCGGTTCCCTGACCTTTGAAGACCGCCTGGGTCTGCTGATCGACCGGGAAATGACCGAAAGAGACAACCGCAAGCTGGCCGCCCGGTTGAAAAAAGCAAAACTCAGGCAGAATGCCAGCCTGGAGGATGTTGATCTGCGCTACTCCAGGGGGCTTGATAAATCGCTCCTGATGCAGTTGGGTCAGTGCCGGTGGCTCAAAGAACACCAGAACGTGCTGATCATCGGTCCCACCGGCGTCGGCAAGACATATCTCGCCTGCGCCCTTGCCCATAAAGCCTGCCGGGAAGGCTACGGCGCTCTTTACTTCCGCCTTTCCAGGCTTCTGTACGATCTTGGCATCGCCAAAGGCGACGGGCGATACGATAAGCTCCTTAATGGCATGGCCCGGGCCGACCTTCTCGTTCTTGACGACTGGGGCCTGGACACGTTCAGCAAAGAGCAGCAGCATGACCTGCTGGAAATACTCGAAGATCGACATGGGCGTCGATCGACGCTGATCACCAGCCAACTGCCGGTGCAGCACTGGCATGACATCCTGGGCGATCCCACCCTGGCTGACGCCATTCTGGACCGACTGGTGCATAATGCCCACAAGATCGACCTGAAGGGCGATTCCATGCGGAAGAAGAAATCATTGAACAAAAAAAAGAACCCGGAGTGAGCCGCAGAAAGTTATCATGTGCTCCGACGAGCTTTTTAAGGGCCCATTCTCGCACATGATAACTTCCTGCTCAGGCTGTACCATCGAACCCCCTCACTGCCGGTCGACGGCCCGGCAAGAGGGCACGAAAGATTGACATAAACAGGACTTTTTGAAATGATAATCAAACCAGCGTCGCTACGCTCCGACTTCCGTCCGGATACTCCGGAATGGCTGTCCGGAATGCCCCGGAATCACCGTCCGGCTTGCGCCGGAATCGGTGTTCGGAATCACCGGAATACGCAGCCAGGAACCAGATTTCCCAAAAAGCTTGATTGATCAAAACCCCACAGCCACGAAATTCGTATACTGACACCGGGATTAAAATCCAACTGAATTTTGGCGTAAATATCAAACATCATTTCCCCGGCCTTTCCTCGATCTTGAGGGGAAAAAGAGGGACGAGAGACAAAGAGGGACGTTGTTGACAAATTACACAAACTATTTTTCGATTTTGTACAATTTGTCAACAACGTTGGAAACAGGGATTTAAAAACCCGCCAAAATCATCGTCCAAAACCCAGCCACCCGGGTCACTGTGCGCAACTGTGCGACGTTGGGGCGAAGCCCAGGCAAACAGACATCCTGTAGCAGCTTGATTTTGAAGCTGCCTGTTTCTATTAACCGGTCTGTTTATTTCTTCTTGCGATAACTGTCTCCCTCCATGATAAGAATCTCAGAGTTGTGTACGAGGCGGTCGGCAATCGCCGTGGCGGCAGTGGTTCCGTCAAAGATGTCTCCCCATTTGGCAAACGGCAGATTGGTCGTTATGATTGTAGACGCTTTCTCGTGCCGGTTGCTGATGACCTGGAAGAACAGGTTTGAGCCCTGCTTGCCCAGCGGAAGATAACCGATCTCGTCGCAGACCAGGAGATCCGGTGATTGATAATATTTCAACTGCTTCAACAACGTGTGGTCGGCTTCGGCGGCGATGAGTTGATTGATCATGTCCATGGCAGATGTGAACAGGGTTTTTATGCCTCTCTGAGTCGCCGCATAAGCAAGACACTTGGATAAAAACGTCTTTCCCGTGCCTGGATTGCCGATCAGGATGATGTCTTTACGATCTTGGATAAAAGCCAGGTCCATCAGGCTCAATATCCGGGCTTTTTCCTTTTTCCGGGATAAGTGATGAGAAAAATCAAAAGCATCAATGGTCGTTTTTTCGTTCAGCCGGGATTGCTTGAATCGCAGGGCGATCCGGGCTTTTTCCCGGCAATCGAGCTCAATATCCAGCAGGCGGTCAATGGCCTGAAGCACTGACAGATTGTCGCGGGCGCTCTGATTTAAAATATCCGGCAGGTTTTCAGCACAGTTTTTCAATCTCAGGGCCTTGAATTTTTCAACTACCTGTTCCATTTTTATTCCTCCTTTGAATGGCGATGGCATCATACTCCGCCAGATTGGGGCTGGGCAGCCTGATGTTGTTAAGATCCTTGTTTTTCAAGCACACGGGTCGATGACGGACCGTCGGAGTCATTTCCTGATAGAGAATGTTCTGGACATAGGCAAATCCGTAAAGTTTACGGGCCTGGGCTTTTTTCAAAGCATATATCAGGGAGGCGGCGCCATACTCTTCGCTGAGCGCCAGGAGTCGTTCCACGGTCTTTTTTAAAGGCTGGGCGGCATCCGCAAGCTTCTCCAGGTAGTCCACGGCTTCCTGACCCAGCGACATGAAAATCATGATCTGTCTGTCCAGGAGTATTTTCTTTCTGAGCTTTTTAACCTGTTCGCTGTGAGACGGCAGCTCCAGTCGCTGTTTTTTGCTCCAGCATCGGGGGTGGACCGCCACCTGCTTATCTTTGTAGTAGACGGTCAGGGTACGGCTGTCCGCTTTGACCGTGACGTTTTTGCCGACCAGTCGGGGCGGCACCGTATATGTGTTGGCATCAAAACGCACGCCAAAATCCTTGTACACCTTGAGTGTTTCCGTCTCCCGGAAGTCGGGCAGCGGGTCGGGCAAAGGATTCAAGGCTTCCCGGATGAGTCTTGCAGCCGGTTTTTCTCCGGTAGTCTGGTGTATCCTCTGGTTGGCCGTGGTGTCGAGCCAGTTCAGGACCTGATGGTTGACATCGTCCAGACCGGTAAAGGTTCTAAGCGGCCAGAAATTGTTGCGTAAATATTTTATGCTGTTTTCAATTTTTCCTTTTTCATGGGGCGCCCTGACATTGCAGGCGATCGGGGTAATGCCAAAGGGACGCAGAAAATCCAGAAAAGCCTC
>CAYTDH010000374.1:0-4767 GCA_964436325.1 uncultured Tangfeifania sp. | reverse complement strand
AGATTTCTCCTCCTTCGTCGTCGAAATGACAGTCCTTTGGACGATGATAGGAATATTTCATTGTCATTCCCTCATTATGCCCAAAAAAAACTTTGGGAAGGGTCTATTTTCGGGTTTGCCCTTCACCACGGCGAAGCTGTAATTTTTCTTTCAGGGCTGCACCGGTGTAGGAACTGCCGGTTTTCACCAGTTCTTCCGGGGTGCCTTCAAAGATCAGTTCTCCTCCCTCATCTCCTCCTTCGGGCCCCATATCGATAATCCAATCGGCCGATTTAATAATTTCAAGATTGTGCTCGATGATGATGATGGAGTGTCCCCGGGAGATAAGGGCATTGAATGAATCAAGCAACTTCCGGATATCATGAAAATGCAGTCCTGTGGTGGGTTCATCAAAAATAAAAAGGGTAGGGGAATCTTTCTCGTGCGACAGAAAGGAAGCCAGTTTTACCCGCTGGCTTTCACCCCCCGAGAGGGTACTCGAAGCCTGCCCCAGTTTGATGTAACCCAGCCCTACGTCCTGAAGCGGGCGAAGGCGTTTGGCAATTTTTTTCTCTGTGGAGGATTTGCCTGCCGTAAATAACTCCACGGCTTCATTAACCGTTAGGTTCAGAATATCATCAATGTTTTTGTCCTGGTACTTCACCTCCAGAATGTTTTCTTTGAATCGTTTGCCGCCGCAACTTTCGCATACGAGGTAGACATCGGCAAGAAACTGCATTTCTACTTTTATCGTGCCCTCGCCCTGGCATTCTTCGCAACGTCCCCCGTCTACATTGAATGAAAAATGGGAAGGTTTAAGCCCCTGAATCTTTGCGGCTTGTTGCTGTGAAAAAAGTTTCCGGATTTCATCATAGGCCTTCAGGTATGTCACGGGGTTGGAACGCGATGATTTCCCTATGGGATTCTGATCGATAAACTCAATGGAGCTAAGCATTTTGAAATCACCTGTTACGGCATCGTGAAGTCCTGTACGCTCACCATATCCCCCCAACATTTTGGTAAGGGCGGGGAACAGGATTTTCGAGACCAGCGATGATTTTCCCGAACCGCTGACCCCGGTAACCACAGTCAGCGTGTTCAATGGGAATTTCACCCGGAGGTTTTTGAGGTTGTTCTCGCGGGCTCCGATGATTTCAATGAAATTGCTCCATTTGCGCCTGTGCCCGGGGACTTCAATTTTTTCTTTTCCTGTAAGGTACTTGGTTGTGAGGCTTTCCGGTTTTTCCTGAAGTTTTTCATGGCTTCCCTGAAAGACAACCTCGCCGCCGAGGCGACCAGCAAAAGGACCAATGTCGATGATCTGATCGGCTGCCCGGATGATTTCTTCATCGTGCTCCACCACAAAAACGGTGTTCCCGATTTTTTTCAGACGGTGTAATACCTTTATCAGCCTTTGAGTGTCTCGTGAATGGAGGCCTATGCTGGGTTCATCCAGAATGTAAAGCGACCCCACCAGGCTGCTGCCCAGCGAGGTGGCCAGGTTTATCCGCTGCGATTCTCCCCCCGACAAGCTGGAGGACAGACGGTTTAGCGTCAGGTATCCCAACCCCACATCGCAAAGAAAACCCAGACGGTTGTGAATTTCAATCAATATGCGCCGGGCAATCTCCTGATCATGAGCGCTGAGTGAAAGGGTTGAGAAAAAATCTTTTAACCCGGAAACAGGCATCAGGACCAGTTCCTGTAACGATTTCCCCGCTACTTTAACATAGCCGGCCTCTTTTTTCAGACGCGTGCCCTTGCATTCAGGACAAGTGGTTTTGCCCCGGTAACGGGATAACATGACCCGGTACTGGATTTTATAACTCTTTTTCTCGAGATACTTAAAGAAGCGGTTTAATCCTTTAAAATAGCGATTCCCTTTCCACAACAGATCGCGTTGCTCTGCGGTGAGTTCATAAAATGGTTTGTGAATGGGAAAACCGAACTCCTCGGCAGAATAAATCAACTGGTTTTTCCATTCCCCCATCTTTTCACCCCGCCAGCAGGCAATGGCATCCTGATAAATGGAGAGCGATTTGTTGGGAATTACAAGGTCTTCATCAATGCCGATTACTTTTCCATACCCTTCACAAGTGGGACAGGCACCTACCGGATTATTGAAACTGAATAAATGAACCGATGGCTCTTCAAATTCCTGGCCGTCGGCTTCAAAACGATTGGAAAAGTTCCTGCTTATGACCTCCTTTTCTGTGAAAAATTTGACAATGCATTTGCCATGACCTTCATAAAAAGCGGTTTGAACAGAATCAGCCACCCGGTTGAGTAAATCTTCATCCCCCGGATTCACAGCGGCACGGTCAATGACTACATTGCACGCACCCGTGCAGAAATTTTCATCCCCTGACGAAATCAGGGCATCGATTTTTTTGATTTCATTGTCGACTTCCAGTCGCGAAAAGCCTTGTTGCATTAAGAGTTCTGCCTCACGGAGAAGCGTCCGGCCTTTTTGCGGTTTCAGGGGAGAAAGAATCATAAAACGGGTGCCTTCCGGAAAAGAAAAAATGGAATCAACCACATCGGTAACCCGGTGCCGGACAACCTCTTTTCCCGAAACAGGAGAGATGGTTTTTCCTACCCGTGCAAAAAGCAGTTTCAGGTAATCGTAAATTTCGGTGGAAGTCCCCACCGTGGAACGCGGATTCCGTATATTCACCTTTTGCTCGATGGCAATGGCCGGCGGTATTCCTTTGATGAAATCTACCTCGGGTTTGTTGATGCGCCCCAAAAACTGACGGGCATAAGAGGAGAGGCTCTCAACGTAACGTCGCTGACCCTCTGCAAACAGGGTGTCGAAAGCCAGGGAAGACTTCCCCGAACCCGATACGCCGGTTACCACAATGAATTGATTAAGCGGGATTTTTAAGCTGATGTTTTTCAGATTATGAACCCTGGCATGCTGTATCTCGATAACTCTTTCTCTCTTTTTTGCGGGCATTGGCCTGTATGAATTCTGATAAAATGATTAAAAAACTTGGTTGTTTCAGTAAAAAGTCTCATTTTTACGCTGCAAAATTAAATAAATACTTTTACTACAACTTAAATTTGACGCCTATCGAAAAAATTTACTTTTTGTTTACAATTAAATAGAAGGTAATGTTCAGGACAAATGCACTGGACGACAATGAGCTCGTTCAACGTTTTATCGAAGGTGATCAAAATTCACTCGAAATTTTAATTCATCGGCACAAAAGCAGGGTCTATTCCTATATCCTGCTGATAGTGAAAAATCAGGAACTGGCGGAGGATGTCTTTCAGGAAACATTTATTAAAGTGATCCGTTCCCTCAAAAAAGGAAAATATGTGGAGAACGGAAAGTTTGTCTCCTGGGTGCTCCGGATTGCCCACAACCTGGTTATCGACCATTTCAGAAAAGAAAAACTCCAGGGAACCGTCTCCAACGACAGTATGGAAGTCGATATCTTTAATTCCCGGAAGTTTTCTGAAGAGACCGTCGAGGATAAAATGGTACACAGCCAGATACTGAGTGAAGTGAAGGAACTCATTAAAGAGCTTCCCGAAGATCAACAACAAGTGATCAATATGCGCCATTACATGGGACTAAGTTTTAAGGAAATAGCAGACCAGACTGGCGTCAGCATTAATACTGCCCTCGGACGTATGCGCTATGCGCTGATTAATCTGCGGAAACTTATAGCAGAAAAAGAACTGAATTTAACCAGGTTTTAACTTTCGTTAACACAATATTGGTTACCGTAGCGCGTTCTAAAACAAACATTTATTTTAGAATGCCTATGAAAAACAGTTCTACCTTTATTTTTTTCGTTAAAAATTTCCTGGTATCCTCAGAATTAAATTCTAAAAATGTAAAGGAGGTTACCGGAAATGATTTAACTGAAAAAGGACCGGCTGAAGCTGCCCCTTCAGCATGGTCCATCCAAAAGATTCTTAATTTTGCCCGTTCTTACGATGTGGTGGAGACCAAATCCACAGGGCAGGTTGAAATGAATTACAATTGAAAAAGAGGTGCCGGGCACGGCACCTCTTTTTTAGTTCCCTTATTAATTAGACTTATTCTAAATAACCATCATGGTTATTCAAAAGATAAATTTTAGAAGATATTGTTGAAAAGTTTTAAAGCTTTGCTGGCATTGCTTTTAAATAAATCTATAGTGCATCGATTTATTCTAATTCTTTTCCATCATTCATTCCACATTGTACCTTAGAGACATTCCTCCTTTGTTTCTAATGCCTCAGTTTTTATATTTGTCAGTCGTTTTGAAAAGGGAAGCCCTGTTTTCAGGCCTTTTAAGAAACACATTTCATATTCGAAAAGTTTAAATTAAATAGTTTACCAATGAATATTTTAGTTAGCCTGGGGAATGTCCCGGATACAACGACCAAAGTTAAATTTGGTGACGGGACAGCGTTGGAAAAGACAGGAATTCAGTGGATTATTAATCCGTGGGATGAACTTGCTCTTACGAGAGCCATGGAGTTGAAAGAAGATTCGGGGAGTTCGGTCAGTTCTGTTACTGTGGTTACCGTAGGGGCCAAGGATGCCGAACCGACTATCCGCAAAGCGCTTGCGATTGGTGCAGATGAGGCTATCCGTATAGATGCCGAACCAACCGATGCTTTTTCTGTGGCAACCCAGATTGCCGAAGTGGTAAAAGACAAAGGGTTTGATATTTTGCTTGCAGGAATCGAATCAAGTGATTATAATGGTTCCCTGGTAGGAGGGATGCTCGCCGAATTGTTGGATATACCTTCCGTTTCTGCTGTTTCCGGTCTTCAGGTGAACGG
>CAYTDH010000373.1:0-4822 GCA_964436325.1 uncultured Tangfeifania sp. | reverse complement strand
CTATCCGCAGGTCAAAACACCGCATATCGATGCGCTGGCTGCCGAAGGTGCCCGTTTCAACAATGCCTTCACCAACGGCCCGGTCTGTTCTCCCAGCCGGACTTCCCTGATAACCGGAATGTACCAGAATGCCATTGGCGGGCACCACCACCGGAGCCAGACCCCTCTCGCCGATAGTGTAAAAACCATCCCGGAGCTCTTCAGGGAAGCAGGGTATTTTACTTCCCTGGGGAACGGATACCGCGGAAAAACCGATTACAATTTCAGCACAAAGGGAAGAAATTTATGGGATGGCAGGGACTGGAGCGAGCGGGCAGAAGATCAGCCCTTCTTCGCCCAGTTGACCATCAACCATTCGCATCGCGGAATGCACTGGCACAATCCCGGAGACCCCAAATCATGGTTGCATGAGAATTACCGTGATATTCTCACTCCGGTTGATCCACGGGAAATTGAACTCCCCGCCATCCTGCCCGATAATTATTATATACGGGCCGACTGGGCAAGTTACCTGAACCAGATACAGGTGGTGGATCATCAGGTGGGAAAAATCATCGGCAGGCTCAAAGAAGAGGGGGTGTACGAAAATACCCTCATTGTTTTAATGGGCGACAACGGACGTGATTTTCTCCGTAACGAATACTGGCTCTACGACGGCGGGTTGCATGTCCCCCTCATCGTCACCCTCAACGGATCCGTTGCTCCCAATACGGTGCGGGACGATTTGGTTAGTGGCGTGGATATTTCAGTTTCCCTGCTCCAGGCCTGTGGAATACCCATCCCCGGCTACATGCACGGCATTCCTTTTCTGGGGGAAGATGCCCGGCAGCGTGAATCGGTTTACGCAGCCCGTGACCGCATCGACGATGCCTACGATATGATCCGGAGCATCCGGACCAAAAAATTCAGGTACATCCGGAACTTCATGCCCAACCGGCCCTATACCCAGCACCGTGGCTGGCTAATGCATTTCGATCCCGCATTTCCGCTGATCCGTTACATGGCTGAGCATGCCCCGCATGAACTGAATGAGGTTCAAAAGCAGTACACCGCTCCTCAAAAGCCGGTAGAGGAACTGTACGACATCGTTAACGACCCGGAGCAACAAAATAACCTGGCATATGATCCGGCTTACCGGGAAGAACTGCAAAAACTCAGGCAACATCTCAAAACATGGATGCTGGCCATCGACGACAAAGCACGGATTCCTGAAAAACCCTCTGATGTGAGGGAAAAAAGCTTCAGGGACCACATTGTGTTTCCTTCTGCCGAAGAGCAATATGATCATTCAAAACTGGAAAACCATTCAACGGACAAATAAAAATCTGAGAAAATGAAGACGCTTTTAAAATACGGTATTACCGCGGCGGGGATATTCACTTCCGGCCTCCTGCAAACGGGATGTACATCCTCCGGCGACCAGCAGGAAAAGCAGCCCAACATCATTCTTTTTCTGGTCGACGACATGGGCTGGCAGGACACCTCAGTTCCTTTCTGGAAGGAGAAAACACCTTTCAATGAACGTTACCACACTCCGGGTATGGAGCGGCTGGCCCGGGAGGGCATGAAATTCACCCAGGCTTATGCCTCCAGTGTGTGTTCGCCCACGCGCACCAGCCTCATGACCGGCATGAATGCCGCACGTCACCGGGTCACCAACTGGACCCTCCGGCGCAATGGCAGCAATGACCAAAAAGATGACCAAATGGAATTTCCGGTTTGGAACATGAACGGCCTGCAACCCGCCGATTCCATAGAAAATGCCGTAGCAGCCACTACTCTTCCCCAATTGTTACAAGACCACGGATATTATACCATTCATACCGGTAAAGCCCATTGGGGAGCCATTGGAACACCGGGGGCCGATCCGCTGAATCTGGGTTTCGACATCAACATCGCCGGGCATGCTGCCGGAGGGCCGGGAAGCTTTTGGGGCGAAAAAAACTACAGTGCTTCCTGGAGGAACGGAGGAAATATTTGGGATGTTCCGGGGCTTGAAAAATACCACGGCACCGATACGTACCTGACTGAAGCACTCACCATCGAGGCTGTCAAAGCCTTACAGGAACCTTTGAAAAACGACCAGCCTTTTTACCTGTACATGTCGCATTACGCCGTTCATGTCCCCCTGGAGGCCGATGAACGGTTTGCTGACAAATACCGGAAAATGGGACTCGACAAGCGAGAGGCAGCCTATGCCTCCATGGTGGAAGGAATGGACAAAAGCCTGGGTGATCTGATGGACTACCTCGAAGAGGAGGGAATCGCAGACAATACCATCATTCTCTTCATGTCGGATAACGGAGGATTAAGTGCCCATGGTCGTGGCGGGGAGCCCAATACCCACAATAAACCCCTGAGCAGCGGAAAAGGCTCGGCCTATGAGGGAGGCATCCGGGTACCTATGCTCGTCAAATGGCCGGGTAAAGTCAGACCGGAATCGGTTTGCCACGATTATGTCATCATCGAAGATTTTTTTCCCACCATCCTGGAAATGGCAGGAATTCAAAATGCTAACCCCATTCAGCCTGTGGACGGGAGGAGCTTTATCCCACTGCTTCTGGAAAAGGAGAATCCGGAAAAAGAGCGGAGCCTGTTCTGGCACTTTCCCAACAAATGGGGTCCATCAGGCCCTGGAATCGGAACCACCAGTGCCATACGGAAGGGAGACTGGAAACTGGTTTACTGGTACAAAAATCAGCATTTCGACCTGTTTAACATCCGGGAAGACATTGGGGAAGAGCACAACCTGGCGGAAGAAAACCCCGGAAAAGTAAAAGCACTGGCCGATGAACTGGGAAAATGGCTCCGCGAAACCGATGCCCAAAGGCCAGTGCTACAAAGTACAGGAGAACCAGCTCCCTGGCCCAACCAACAGGAGGGCTGGGATAAAAACAACCTGGCCATGGTCAATTCAGGGAATGTTATAGAAAAAACACCTGTTTTTCATTATTTTTACAAAAAAGAACAGTAAACACATTTTAATCATCAGGATATGTATTCAAAAATTACTTTGCTTTCACTCGGAATGCTGGCCCTTCAGGCAGGCTGCAAAATGGAAGAAAAACCGGTTGAGAAACCGAATATTCTGTTCATCATGACCGATGATCACTCCTTCCAGACCCTCAGTGCCTATGATAACACCCTCATCAATACCCCCAACCTCGATCGCATCGCCGATGAAGGGGTTCTTTTTCAGAACAGTTTTGTGGGCAATTCCATCTGTGCTCCCAGCCGGGCTACCCTGCTTACCGGAAAGCACACCCACAAAAACGGGCAAATGACCAACAGCGATACTTTCGATGGTTCGCAGGTCACCTTCCCCAAATTGTTGCAGCAGGCCGGTTACGAAACAGCGCTGGTTGGAAAATGGCACCTGCGCAGTGACCCCACCGGTTTCGATTACTGGAACATTCTGCCGGGACAGGGACAATATTACAATCCCGATTTTATTGAAATGGGCGAGCAGAAACGTTTCGAGGGCTACTGCACTACCCTGACCACCGATTTTGCGCTGGACTGGCTCGAAAACCGGCAATCGCAGGAAAAACCTTTTTGCCTGCTCCTGCACCATAAGGCACCCCACCGCACCTGGCAGCCCGACACCCTGCACTTTGACGAATTTAAAGACAAGGTTTACCCCGTTCCCGACAACTTTTTCGATGATTATGAAGGCCGGAGGGCCGCTGCAGAGCAGCGCCTCAGCATTCGTTCCACCGATATGGACATCCGGTACGACCTGAAAATGCAGGACGAACGCATCGAATCGAGATTCCCCGGAATGGACCATACCGCCCGGATGAACGACCAGCAGAAAAAAGCGTGGAATGCCCATTATGAGCCCATCAAGGATGATTTCCTGGAGCAAAACCTCCAGGGGGATGAGCTGGACCTCTGGAAATACCAGCGGTATATGCGCGATTACCTGGCCTGCATCCGTTCGGTGGATGAAAATGTTGGACGTGTCCTTGACTACCTCAAAGAGAACGGACTCGACAAAAATACACTGGTGATCTATACTTCCGACCAGGGATTTTATATGGGAGAACACGGCTGGTTCGACAAACGGTTTATGTATGAAGAGTCTTTGGGCACTCCGCTTCTGATGCGTCTTCCCGAGGGATACTCCACCCAGGGAACCATTACCGAACTGGTACAGAACATCGACCATGCTCCCACCTTCCTCGATTTTGCAGGCGTGGATATTCCCGCCGCCATTCAGGGACGATCACTGAAACCCCTCCTCACCGGAGAAAGTAAGCCGGAATGGCGCGATGCCATCTATTACCACTACTACGAATTTCCCAATGAGCATATGGTGAAACGCCATTACGGAATCCGCACCGACCGGTATAAACTCATTCATTTTTACAATGACATCGACGAATGGGAATTGTACGATCTGAAAAACGACCCGCATGAAATGAACAACCTGATCGATTCCGAGGAACATGCGGAGCTTATTGACAGCCTCAAAACAGAACTCACCCTTTTACAGGAAAAATACGGGGACACCGACCGTTCTACCTATTGAAGAGATTGAGAAAATTCATAAAACAACCGCAGCATGAACAAAACCGGTAAAAAAAACATTCGGCTTTCCTGTTGCCGAAAAAAACAACAAACCATCCTCCGGAAAAAAAAGGCTCCCTTTTCAACAGGATGGCTGGCCCTGACATTTTTCGGTCTGCTTTTAGGAATATCGGGCACTTTAAAGGGGCAGGAGAAAGAAAAGCTCAATGTGTTGTTTATCATCTCCGATGATTTAACCACTACCGCTTTATCGAATTATGAGAACCGCATTTGCAAGACCCCTCATATC
>CAYTDH010000372.1:0-4827 GCA_964436325.1 uncultured Tangfeifania sp. | reverse complement strand
CCGTACCCTGCGACGTATTCCACGCAGATGGCGTGGGCCGGTCTCAGAGTGGTGCTCGGCCAGGACTCGCCGTAGTTCAGATAGACCCTGCCCGGCTCGCTGTCGGTGTCGACCGAGTAATCATCCGTGCTGAGCGTGTATTCGGTGTCGTCGGTTCCGTAGTACGTGACACTGGTAACCGATTGCAGCGGAGGCCTCGGCAGCTTTATCTCGCCTTTTGATGGCCACTCATCCAGCCACAGCTTCCATGTCTGCGTGATAAGCGCCCGCCGCTGGTAAAGCTCGACATGCTGCCGCGCGACCGCGATAAGGCGCGAGATGAGCGTATCCTCTGAGTCGTGATCTACGCGCAGATGCAGTTTAGCCTCATCTGTCGTTATCGGCTCTGTCGTCGGTGCTGTCGTCAGCGTCAGATTCATGGATGATTCTCCGTATCGGGCGATAGGGCAGCATTGCGTTCTCGGGCGGATGGAAGGACGTGGTTTCGAGACCACGCCGCCCACGCGGACGGCGCAGTCTGTGTATCAGTTCTCGGAACATGGCATCACCTCAGATACAGCACAACCGTGCCGCCGTTGGAGTTGCCCGCGTTTTCGACCTTGAGCTCCAGCTGATCGTCGATGGCCACCTTTGCCACCGAGGTTGTAACGCCATCGGTGAAGGCCACGCCGGGCACGACCGTTGACGCTGCGGCATTGCTCAGGTCCGCCCCGTTGCCTCCGAGCACGTCAACGCCGTTCTCGTCCTCGAGAGTCACGTCGTATTCATTGGTCGGTTGCGTGTCTCCCGAGTCGGGGATGAATGTCACGCGCTCGATGATGCCGGAGAGCTCTTTCGTCTTGGTCCCACTGACATCAGCACTGCTGGCATCAGAGGTCCAGTCGAAGGTGACGCGCCGCATCGTGCGGGTTTCGCCGTAGGTTACTGTCAAACTACCTGCCATGCGTCACCTCCTATGAAACTTCGATGTACTCGATGATGATGTCGAAGTCGGCTTCATCAAAGCCGCCCGCATCTCCGGCTGTCACAGTGACGCTCTCGCCGCCGCTGGTGACATCGGGTTCCGGCACAAGCGTACCCGCGTCGTCCTCATCCACTGCGAGCAATGCGCCGAGCGTCTGGCCGCTATTGACCAGAGTACCCTTGACCAGGCCTGTGGCGGCAACACTGACACCGGCAAGGAAACCATCGGGGTCGTTGGAGCCGGAGCCATCTGTGCCGACGTCGATCGTCTTGGTGGACGCCGTCGTCTCTTCCGTGTTGACGCGGACAAAGACGTTCTTGACGATGGCGTTGTCCGGCAGGTCCCAGCCGGTATCGACCTCTGAACCATCGCTGAAGTCGGACGCGGTCATGTTGATGACCTTGACCTTGGACACTGCGCCGACGACGGACAGGTCGAGCTCGTTGATTTCCGCTGCGCTGGCCGTTACGCCATCAAGCGTATTGAGCTCGTCTGCGTCGGCAGTAATCTCGGTACCGCCAATCTCGAGCGTGGTCACGTCCAGATTGCCGTTCACCGGGTCCCAGCGGAATACTTCCGAGCCGCTGTTGTCATAGAAGACGAGTATGCCGTCTTCCCATTTCACGTTCTGCATCGTATTACCTCGCTTACAGATTGGGGGCGGTTATGAGGCCCGCCCCCGGAGCCTCTAGCTGATCGCCGGTGCCGGGACGTCGCCGCCGTAGCGCGGGCCGTAGCACAGCGCAACGCACGAGACGAAGAGCTCGCTGGCAGCGCTGGACAGTTCGGGAGTGACCCATTCCAGGCCGTCGGTGAGCTCGCGCGCGTCGATCTCCACGACGAGCATGCGGTCCTCGAAGGTGGCCGCCGTCAGGGTGAGGCCGCTGTCCTCGCTCTCGTCCATGAGGGTTTCACTGCCGAGCTCGTCACCATCCTCGTTCTTGAGGTCGGTGCTGGTCGCCCGGTAATTGAAGTCGAGGGCCGTAGTCTTCGTGCCTTCGGACGCACCCTCGTAGATGTTCAGCACGGCATCGCCCGTCAGTTCACCGAATGTGAACACGAACGCAACGCGCTCGTAGTTCGCCATGTTGATGCTGTCGCCGTCAACACCTGCCTGGTGGTCTTCCGGTTCAAGCACCGGGGCTATCTTCAACAGTTCTGCAACTTTCATTGCTAACTCCTATGGCGTCAGATTTCTAACCGGGGCGGTCGCCACCCGCCCCGGCTGTTGGTTACGTTCGGTTATCGAGCGTGACGAAGGGGCTGAGGTCGCTCGCGCCCTTGTACGGGGTGAGCTTGTTCTTCCACTTCGGCTGGCCGTCGAAACGGTAGATGAAGCGGAACGTCTTCTCGTCGTACAGGAACCGCACATGGATGGAGACGGCGGACTGGAGCCCGCCCTTGTCGATGCCCATGTACTGAGAGAGGTCGACGAGCGAGATATCGCCCTTGTCGCCCAGCGCCGATGCCTGCTCTATCGGGATAACCGGGCGGCCCTTCAGCCGTCCGTACGGTGCATCGCTCATGCCTCCGGGCGGCATGTAGACGGGAACGCCGCCTGTGCCGACGGGGATGGCGAGCTCGTCAAGCTGCGGCTCGATCTCCTGGTTGATGAGCCATACCGCCTTGGGGCGGGACTTGGCCCACATGCGTGACCACATCTTGGAGATGTTGGCCGCGACTACCGTGTCGGCGGTCTGGTTGGTTTCGCCGCTGACGGATACCAGGCAGTTGGCGTTCAGGAAGCCGAGCGGCTGTCCCGCGCCGGTACCCCGGAATATGGCATCATCCAGCTTGAAGCCGATTTCCTCGGCGAACGCCTGAGTGATGATGCTTTCCAGGAGCGCTGCATCGGCCAGGAGCTCGTCGGTCGCGTAACACACGGCCATGAGCTTTTTCAGGTACAGCTCCATGACGCCGAGCTTGGGTTTGGTCGCCGTGGTGCTGTCGGCCTCGGCCTCCCAGTACGCGCGGACACCGCCAAGGCGGGAGCCGTCGGCGCGGCTGGACTCATCGACCCTCGGGATGCGAACGCCGTTTGCGGCAGCGCTCACGGGGTGGCGGTCGATGCGGTTGGCCAGAACGCCGGTCTCGTACGCCCGTTTCAGGAGCGTGCTGACGAAGTCCTGCTGCACGAGGAATCCGCCCTCTGACGGAGTGCCCTCGCTCATGCCCGAGGGTGCGCGCTGCTGAATCTCAAGCAGCCTCTGGTCCATGCTGGCACCGGGGCTGCTGGACCGCACGATGGCCTGCAGCTGCTCGCCGAGTGAACGGAAGCCGCCGGCGGGCTCGGGCTCAAGGTCCGTCTTGTCCACGATGGGAGCGTCCTTGATGCTGGCGAGCTCGTCCTCGAGTCCGCGCATTTTGGCCTCGCGCTCCTCGCGCACCTTCAGGTGTTCGGCCTCGGCGGTGAAGGCATCGCACTTCTGCTGTTCCTCTTCGGTGAGGTCGCGCCCTTCCGCATTGGCCGCGTCAAGGATGGCGCGTGCCGCCTTGACCTTCTCGCTGCGCTCTTTGCGCATTTCGAGTATCGCTTTCATGATTTACTACCTCCTAGTTTCTTATAGTTCGACCAGCTGCAGCCTGCGTCGCAGCATAGCCACACGCCCAGCAGTCCCGGTGTCCCGAGGCTCCTGACCGCCCGGCTCCACCACTTCCAGCTGTACCAGTTCGCTCAATGTGTCGATGGTCTGTCCGATCGCCTGCCGCTGTTCCTCTGTTGCGTTGCCGCTCCGGACAGCGGTCACGGCATCGGCGAGTACGTCATAGTCGATGCCTGCGCATTCCAATGCGGAGCGCACCTTTAGATCCGTCTGCGGATATGCAGCGAAGGTGACAGGGGATACGTCGAACAGCTGCGCCTTCTGCAATGTCCGGATACTCGGCTGTCCGTCGTTGTGCTCCCATGCGTCTTTCTGCGTGATGAAGGCGAACGACATCTGCGACACGTCGCGCCGTTTCACCAGCTCGACGAGGTCTCTGCCCGCCTGCGTGTTGGGCGGGTCTATCTCGATATAGAGACCGACGTCATCCTCGGAAAGCGTGAGTGTCCCGCTCTTGTTCCGGCCCAATACATGGTCGGGGTTGTGGTTCCACAGCGCCCGGATATCGTCGTTCTTGATGCTCTGCTTGAACGCGCCCGGTGCTATCTGCTCACGAAACCCGCCGAGGTCCACGCTGAGCTGGTTGAATACAGCCGCGTGTCCACGGATGAGTGGATGGTCCTCGCCTTCAACGCGCATCTCCAGCACGTCGAATGCTCTGCGTTCCAGTATGTCCTTGGCCATGTCCTTCTCCTTGTCCCACTGCGATTGACAGACAGCTAATCGCTGCTTGTCGTCGGGGAACTCGTCCTGCATGACGGAGTCGGCCATGCAGCGGTCCATGAAATCGCCGTGATTCTCGTTGTCTTTCGGTTCCGGTAGCGGCATGACGCCTCCAAAAGAAAAGGCGCCCGAAGGCGCCCTGGTGGTATTCCTCAAGAAATGCTTATGCCCGTTCAGGGACAACCTGGCAGACGCAGCCCTGGTGTAGGGGCGGGTGTGTTGTCGGCCTGTTCACGCGCAAGTTGCTCGTGCCCTCGGCCTCCAGCGTGTCATTAGCTCCAAGAAACGGCTGCTCGATGCCGACCACCTTGCCGTTCATCTCTTGGCACAAAGGGCATGTCTCAGAGCCGAGCGCGTGCCACCTGAGCCGCGTTATTCCGGCCCCGCCGAATGTCGTCAGCGCAACCGCGTTTGACAGCTGCACCGTTTCATTCATGGCAACCTTGCCCGGCTCGCGCTGTTCCCATTCGGTGACCCTCTGCTCGATAAGCTCTGTTGGCTCTTTCGCCTCATCCAGTGCTTGTCTCAGCAAAGCTT
>CAYTDH010000371.1:0-4846 GCA_964436325.1 uncultured Tangfeifania sp. | reverse complement strand
CATTTTGCTGACCGGTAGGGCTCCCGGGGTTTTCACAGGAAACCGCAACCCAAATCAGAAGCAAAAAGGAAACATATTGACGCATAGGTATTTTTTTAAATGGTTTTCGCGCTAAAATTAACAGCTTTTCATTGATTGAAGAAATTTACAGGCATTTTCCGGACCACTAACATTTCAAAAAAAAACTGAAATTTATAAGATGAATATTTTTTTTTGCCAGACTCTGAACTGAACTTTATTCATATCATTTAAAATTTATGAATAATACAGGCTAAAAGAAATAAACTTTCCGGAGATGAAAATGTTTTAATGAAAGTGGTTTTAAAAAGGTAAAAAAACAACCTGCCAGGAGAAAAACTGTTTTTCATTAACCCTGGTAACCAAAAAAAACAAACAAAAACAAAAGTATTCGTTATGGCAAAGATTACACTTAAAGGAAATCCCATTCAAACAGTGGGCGAACTTCCCCAAAAAGGAGAAAACGCAAAAGATTTTTCATTGGTAAAAGATGACTTGTCTCGGGTTGGCCTCGATGATTTTAAAGGTTCAAAACTCGTACTCAACATTTTCCCAAGTCTTGATACCGATACATGTGCTGCATCGGTCCGTTATTTCAACAAAGCAGCAGCCGATCTCGACAACACAAAGGTGTTGTGTATTTCCCGCGACCTTCCATTTGCCCAGGCTCGTTTCTGTGGAGCCGAAGGAATTGAAAATGTGGTTACCCTCTCCGATTTTGCAACGGGTGATTTTGGAAAAAACTATGGTCTTGAAATTGCTGATGGTCCTTTGGCCGGACTTCATTCCAGGGTCGTTATCATCCTCGATGAAAAAGGAAAAGTGATTTACACACAGCAAGTCCCGGAGATCGTGGATGAACCGGATTATGAGGATGCCCTGAAAGCCCTGAAATAACCGTTCGCGTATAGTCTTTATTATTTGAATTTTATATGTTACCCGTTTTGCCGTTTTAACCAGCAAAGCGGGTTTTTTATTTCCCCGATTCATTTGCATGGCGGAATTCCCCCAAGACCTCTTTCATTCTTCTGTTCCAATCATCCTTGCCGCTGAAGTTCTGCTTTTTCAAAAGATTTGTATTTTTGAATCCTGTTATGCCAGAAAAAAGACCTGATATCTATTTATTCAATCCAACATGTGAATATGCCGTAGCCAACGGGCATTCCTCGTGGCAGCCCAACCAGTTGCTGCAAAAAATGGAGATGGATTTGGGTACGCTTCCCGGATATCTGGCTCATCGCCGCGATATCGTGCTTGTAAAAGAAACACCCGGTGCTCCGTTTATAAATTACTTGCACGAAAGAGGTTTTGAATCGCCCCGTTTTGTTTTACTCCGGGATGCCCTCGATGGCACTCCCCCGCTTCAGGAATTGGGACGCCTGATGCCCTGGGGCTGGAGTCCTGCAACTCACAGGCTGCTGGAGCCGCTTAAGCCCCGCTGCTCAAATGAATTTCAACAATCTCCCGTTGCAAAATGGGCCCCTGCTCAACGCGAAATCTATTCCAAAAAATTTGCACTTGAGATCCACAAAATCCTGAGGTCGCAACTCCCTGAGGGAACGATCCTGCCTGCCGGAAAACTTCCCCGCGTTTGCAGCAACCGCCCTCAAATTGAGAATCTTCTCAGGAAATGGGGGAAGCTCATGGTCAAAGCTCCCTGGAGCAGCTCCGGGCGCGGACTACAACCGGTAACCAAAACTCCGGTTGTGGAAAAGGTATGGGATAAAATAACCGGTATCATAAAAGACCAGGGCTATGTAATGGTTGAACCCATGCTGGATAAGGTAATGGATGTAGCCCTGCAATTTGAAGTAAAAAACCAAAAAGTGACTTTTCTGGGAGTAAGCCGGTTCCTTACCGATAAAAAAGGGCAATATCAGGGCAACTTTCTGAGAAACACCAAAGAGAATATACCGCCTGAAGCCAGACCTATATTCCATTTGCTGCCCGATTGGGCGAGAAATTCAATTTCAAAAGCCATTGAAAACAGCATTCTGGCCAGGCAATATGAAGGTTTTTTTGGAATTGACGTATTGATTTACAGGGAGATTACCGGCAAGATACGGGTTAATCCATGCCTGGAAATAAATGTGCGTCAAAACATGGGACTTTTGGCATTACACCTGGAAAAGCAACTGGCCTCCCAGTCAGAAGGAATCTTTAAAACCCTTTACCTTCCTGAAAGATCATTTTCCGCCTTTCAAAAAGATATGGAAAAAAGATATCCGCTGCGAATGGAAAAAAACAAAATCTTATCGGGATTTGTTGCTTTAACCCCTATGCAGGAAAAAACACGTTTTGGGGCCTATCTTCTTGCCCAACCCGGCGAATAATTCCTTCTCGGATTTCCCGATGACACAAGTCTGCCTTTGTATTAAATGTTCCCGGCAATTGAAAGCAAAAGAAATTAATCTGTTTTACCAGATGAACCATAGATATTCCCCCGGAGTTTCTGCGTTGTTCCTTTATTTTTATTAATTTTAAGGGTCGCCGGCAAAAAACCGTAAATAAAACAAACAGATCATATGGAAAAGCAGGAAAATTCACCGGGCAGCCCCCGGAAAATTCCCAAGAATGTTTACGAAAATGAACTCAACCGCTTGCAGATAGAGCTGGTCAAACTTCAGGAATGGATTAAGCGCAAAGGCTTAAAGGTAATTGTAATTTTCGAAGGCAGGGACGCAGCAGGAAAAGGCGGAACCATCAAACGAATCACCCAGGTACTGAATCCCCGGATATGCAGGGTTGTTGCCCTTGGCACACCCACTGAGCGGGAAAAAACACAGTGGTATTTTCAACGATATGCGGCCCATCTTCCCGCAGCGGGAGAAATGGTCTTGTTTGACCGGAGTTGGTACAACCGGGCAGGGGTTGAAAAAGTAATGGGGTTCTGCACCAATGAGGAATACTGGGAGTTTCTGCGGTCGTGTCCCAATTTTGAACGCATGCTTATCCGCTCGGGCATCATCCTCATAAAATATTGGTTTTCGGTGAGTGAAGAAGAACAGGAAAAACGTTTTATGGCCCGCAATGAGGATCCTACCAAACGCTGGAAACTAAGCCCGATGGACCTCAAGTCAAGGGAAATGTATGTTGAATACTCCAAGGCCAAGGATGAAATGTTTGCCTATACCGACACCAAGTTGAGTCCCTGGTTCATGGTAGATGCCGACAACAAAAAGAGGGCCCGGCTAAATTGCATTCACCATTTGCTTTCCATGATCCCTTATGAAGATTACACTCCTGAACCATTGGACCTTCCCCCCAGAAACGACAACCGGGGTTACGTGCGCCCGCCGCTTGAAGAAATGACCTACGTCCCCGAGGTATATTAATTATCGCGTGTTTGGGTCATATTGAAAAAATGCCGTTCCTGACCGGTTATAAACCCCTGAAACAGGTCAGGAGGTGTCTCCGTGCCGGTGAACCCACGCTTTAAAAGCTCAAAATAGGCATAAGTCCAGACCATCTCTTCGGGGCCTTCGTTGGTTCTTACTTCCATTTTTTCTTTTACCGCCAAGGTTGCAGTTTGCTGCAAAGGACTTCCGGGGGTTCCTTCAACCGCTTCTTTCATAGGAATACCGTTTTGGCGGAGTACCATCGCGGCCGTTTCGATATCGGGTGCGTTTTTATCCTGCGGCCCATTCAGGGAAACCGCAAAATGACTTACCGAATTCCCGTGGAGTAGAACCCACGCAGCATATTGTGAAATGTCATTCAGCTTAAGGACGCTTTCTTTTAAGGGAATCCCCCATGGACGCACAAAATAAGCAACCATTTCATCCTCCAGAATATCGGCAGATTCAGAGGTGATTATACCATCCTGCATGAGATACCCCAAAATTTCAATTCCTGCATCCGAAAGGAGATAAGGGGTTTCTTTTACGGTTTCTTTTATCAGGATTTGAGCCCAAAGAGGAAGATCACCAACTTCAAGCTGTGAGACAAAGATTTTAGGCAGGTGGTTCTCAGTGGGTTCAAAATGAACGGCGGATAATCGCTTTTTCTTAAATACATAATTCGCTGCCCGCCGGTACCCCAATGCCCTGAGGATATGACCGATGGCGGTAATTCCTTCTGGTTGCTCCCCCGTATGGGTATTGAATGTCCGAAAAGCAAGATGGTCCAGAACCAAACGTCCTTCTTCTCCGGAGATGAGCCGGGCATATTCCCGGACATAAGGAACTCTAGCCACATACTTTTCCCAGACCTTTTGAATCACATTTCGGGCTATTTCTGTTGCATTGCGTTTCATACCCTTTTAAACTTAAAAAAAGCAATCAGGGTTACTCCCAAAAATGTGTTTAAAAATATTGTTTAACTCAAAAAAAAGATTAAAGGGAAGGAGTTGAATGGTTCTTCCGGGTTCTCTTCATAAACTTCAACACATCTTTTTTATTGAAAAAGGTGGTTGCCCCCAGTTTGGTCGTATTCAGGGCACCTGCGGCATTCCCGAAATTAAGGGCATCCTGCAGGGGTTTACCATTTAGAAAATAATGGAGAAACCCGGCAGAAAAAGCCATTCCGGAACCAATATTATCCTTTATTTTCACCTGATAACCCGAATCCCAAAAAGGTCCTTTTTCTTTATGAAAAGCAAAAACACCATTATGGCCTCGCGTAATGATTACCAGGTCCACCTTATATTTCCCAACCACCTGCCGGCCAAAATCTTCAATTTCCCCTGCGGGGAGATGCAGTTTTTCAGTTAAGAAATCGATCTCCTTTTCCTTGATCCGAACGATATGGGAAGATTTCAACAGGGAATCCACCACACCGGCATTAAAAAAGTGTTGAAAAAGTTTTAGATCAAAGAATTTAAGCGACC
>CAYTDH010000370.1:278-4847 GCA_964436325.1 uncultured Tangfeifania sp. | reverse complement strand
CTTGCTCAGTTTCTGACTGCCCTGCATTATAACATTCCGCTTTCCGAAATTGAGAATGAATTGAAATGGAGTTCCGAAATAACCGAGAAAAATATCAATGCCCTTATTGAAAATAAATTGCTTACAAAAAATGGAAATTGCTATCATCCAACCCTTGGAATAATCACATCGGAACGAGGGATTTTATTGAAAGAAAAAGCCCAAAAAGTAGCGAGTGAAATTGCAGACAGCATATGCAACTATTTACCGGAAATAAAAGAAATACATAACGAAACGAATATTTCCGGGCAACATGATTTCCGTAAATTGTCTCTCTTTTATCTAAGCAATGTTGTGCTCGATAATTTTCAAATTCAACGGATAGAGGAAGAATTTTTAAACCAGCAGCGGCCTTTGAGAAATGGAAGCCGGTATTACCTGGCAATTATTGAAGACGATCCTTCCAAAAAAACCGAACCTTATGGAATTTACGGGAACAGAGGTCTGTTTTGCAATGATTCCATTGGCATTTGCGTATATGGTAACAAACGAATAAAGTCAAATGTTGGTTGGGGAAATTATAAAGACAAAAATATTTATGTATTTGATAAAAATGATACGCAACTGATTACCCAAAAAATGCCTGAAGTATTTTTCCCATGCCTGATCGATATTCTAAACAAAAACAAATCCTATTTTGAAGCGATATACCACGAGCTGAATTTTGACAAAGAAGTTTCTTTTGAAGAATTCTTCATCTTTTGGTATCATTTTATTTATACCGAAACTACTGATATTCTCATAGCAAAAAACATCATCCAACAATCGGTAAATGAGATGTTTTATTATCAGATTCGGGTGAGCTAGTAACCGAAACAAACATCTTATTCCACTTGACTTTTTTATCCGGCTTGCAAAAATTGTTATAAAAATAAACCGGGTTAATCCCCTTTTATTCGTACTTTTGAGTCCTTCAATTCGAAAAAATAATCCCGGAAAATGAAATACCTTAGAGCAAAAGATGAAAACACTGCAGAAATCAGGCAATTGTTTACCAAGACCTTTGGTGATTCAGAAGGACAAGATGAAGGAGTGCTCATCGGCTCCCTGGCCGAAGACCTTTTGACGAAGACCAGTGATAAAGACCGGAGGGTTTTTATTGCTGTGGATTCAACCCAAATTATTGGGTGTATTATTTTTTCAAAACTGAGATTTGACAAAAGGAATATAAATGCTTTTTTGTTGGCTCCCGTAGCAGTGCATACCGATTATCAGAGAAAAGGCACCGGGCAAAAACTGATTCATTTTGGGCACACTGAATTAAAAAAAGATAGTGCAGAGTTGGTCGTCACCTATGGAGACATTCACTTTTATTCCAGGGTTGGATATAAACCCGTTAGTGAAGATGTTATTCCGGCTCCGATGAAATTAACTTACCCGGAAGGCTGGTTGGCTCAATCGCTTACCGGGAAGGAAATACAACCTGTGAAAGGAAGCTCATTTTGTGTTGAGGAAATAAACAAGCCTGAATATTGGTGAAATTGGCAAATTGTTTAAAGATTGAAGAGGTAATAACACATAAAAACCCCAAACCCATGTATTTCGTTTATGCAATTTATTCTTCTGCGTTTGAAAAAATTTATATCGGATACAGTTCTAATCCGGAGAAAAGGCTAATCTCCCATAATGACCCGCAAAACAGGGGATGGACACGCAAGTACAGGCCCTGGAAGTTAATTTTCACCCATAGGCATTCCTCAAAAACAGCCGCCCTTAAACGGGAAAAACAGTTAAAATCCGCCGTAAGCAGAGAATTTATCTGGTTCTTGCATCTGAGTTAACGAACCTCCTTAATACCAAAATTTTAAGCCGCCTTGATTTTTATATCTTTCCCGTATTTAACAATCTCATTTACTAACGGATTCGTTAGTTCAAAGTCCTTTTCCCTGAATGGATGAGGTTCAATCCGGCTATCGATTTTCCTTCTTAATCTCATCAAATCCACTTGTATGTCAATTAAATTACTGTAATCTTTTAATACCACGGCAATATCTATGTCGCTATCATCATTATAATTGCCTTTCGCATAGGAACCAAAAAGAATAATCTTTACAAAATTATATTTCGATTTAACGGCATTGGCATACCTTTCAGCAATATCTAAAGCATCTCTTTTATCCATGTCCGAATAACTTTTATTTTCTCAATCCACCCCCGGGTTGTCTGGAGTGCATAACTTATAAAACTCCCTTTTGTAATCATCATATCTGGCATTCAGGTTAAATGAAGTAATTTCGTCAAGCCAATCAGAATACTCATCTGACATATCTAATCCTATTAATTCACCTAATCTGTACAAATTATGAATAAATGGAGCATGCTCTTTAAATCGCTTAACATATAGAGCTTTAAGTAATTTCTCAATGGAAATATGTCCGAGAAATAAAGACCAACCATATGAATTTGAATTAAATAAAGTCAACATTGTTTTGAAGTCGCTATCTGAAGTTTCAATCCAATGGGTTACAATTTTTTCAACATCAATATTTAATTTTTTTCCGCTCATTCACCAAATAAATTTCATGCTCAAATATAGCATTTTTTAATCAGTTCATTGCTTCATGGTGGTTGTCTTTCAGCGTAATGTGATGATTGGTAAAAAAATCATACCGTTACGTAATTAGCCGTGAGCAAAAGCAAACGGGGATAACCATTTCAACCGAGTGCTCTTCACGCTTCCATGAAAATTTCATTGATCCATTTTACCCTGAACTTTCATTTCTCCTTTTTGTATTGTATATAATGCAAGATCAAAAGTTGAAACTTAAAAGCATTAGCAAAAGACCATGGAATTTCCTACACGACCTGAGCAAATAATGAAAAGAATTCAGGGGATCAATCCTGAAAGGTATGCTTTCACCAGGAATTATGTGAACGGAGCCCTCACCTATTTAAGTCCTTATATTTCCAGAGGAGTTATTTCCACAAAAAAGGTATATAAACACATTATGACTCTGGGGCTTCCCTGGTATAAAACGGAGAAATTAATTCAGGAACTGGCGTGGAGAGATTATTGGCAACAAGTCTGGATCGCCAAAGGAAAAAATATCTACACTGAATTAAAGCAGAAGCAATCGCCGGTTTCGAACCATAAAATTCCCGTGGCTATTGTAAATGCAAAAACTGGAATTGAAGCAATGGATGGTGCCATAAAAAAATTTTATGATACCGGGTACATGCACAATCACATGCGTATGTATGTTGCGTCGGTTTGTTGCAACACTGCCCATTCACATTGGCTGGCCCCGGCCAAATGGATGTACGCTCACTTGCTGGACGGTGACCTGGGGAGCAATCATCTAAGTTGGCAATGGGTGGCAGGTGCCTTTTCATCCAAAAAATATTACGCCAACCAAAATAATATCAACCAATTCTTTAACACTTCCCAAAAAAACACTTTCCTGGATATTGATTACAACGAACTCAGTCGAATGGAAACACCCAAGGTGTTAACTTCAATAACCTCACTTAAAATTAAACCTCCTTTGCCCCAAATACCTTCGCCAGTTCTCAAGCAAAACAAAACAACCCTTATCTACAACTATTACAACCTTGATCCGGAATGGAGAAAAGGAGAAGATGTCCAACGGGTTCTACTCCTGGAACCTTCATTCTTTCAGGAAAACCCAATAAGCCGCGGGCCCCTTGACTTTATTTTTAAACTCGCAAAAAACATTGAAAACATTCAAATCTTTATTGGTGAATTTTCCGATATCCAACAACAAGTGAATGCCGACCATATCGTTTTCCGGGAGCACCCCACAAACAGTCATTATCAGGGAACAGAAGTACCCCGGGAATGGCTAACCAGTGTTTCCGGGAATTTCCCCTCATTTTTCGCTTTTTGGAAACAATGCAAAAAAGAATTAAAGCCCAGGGCATAATTTGAGCCCAAAATGCAAAAAGGAGGATTGGCGATACAGCAGTTCTGGGTTCAAACCTCTTGATTTTTGGAAATCTAATCCTGATAACCCTGGATTTATACCGGGTAAACTTCAAAAATAAAGCTGTTCAACAGGTAGGCTTGACCGTAGCCCGGTATTTTCCGGTATACCTGTTTTGGATCATTTTTGTGGTGTTTATATTTCCCATCCTTTTTTAAATTAGTGAAATAAGCATCGATTGTTGAACAGGTTTTGGTTCAACGGGCATTTGCTGATAATTTTTAAACCTCCAGGGCCACCAGTTTGGCATCCACACCATTTACCAAATTGAGTTTCCGGGCGATTTCCTCGTGTTTGCCCACCTCTCCAGTTAATTCGAGAAAAATCAGACCACTGTCGGAACAGTTTTCCAGCACCCCATCGTGAATGCCCAGCCGGGTTTTGATGTAACAACCCCATCCGGTTAATATTTTCTGCACGCGCTCTGCGGTTTCCTGCCGGTGGCTTACGAGAATAAGTAAAACAGTACGTTTCATAGGATTTTGTTTGTTTTTAAGAAACTTTTTGAGTGATTGTATTGTCATGAGTATTATGAAGAGGTCATGATTTTTATACTTAAAGAGATGATATGATTTATTGAATCAAT
>CAYTDH010000370.1:0-268 GCA_964436325.1 uncultured Tangfeifania sp. | reverse complement strand
TTTTGTTTTTGTTTATCTAAAAAATAACTAAAGCTTCGTATTTTGTTTACAATCCTGAATATCCATTTTCAATATTTTTCAATCATTAGGGTCCGACTAATTTAGGAAAAAATCCTCGCAACATTGCCTATTTGTACAAATTTCTCCTCGCAACCTGCCAATGATCAATTTCTATAAACAACTAGCAATAAGAGATTTAATAAATTCGCACCCTGGTGTCATTTCGACGACGCAGGAGGAGAAATCTCTTGAAATAGGGAGAGATTCC
>CAYTDH010000369.1:0-4851 GCA_964436325.1 uncultured Tangfeifania sp. | reverse complement strand
TTTTTCCAGCAACCCCGGACATTATGTTTGGGGTTTTTTTATACGAAATAATTTCATAATGCAACGAAATTATTTCGCAAACAACTAAAAAACAATAACTTAACCAAACAATTCATTGTTTCTTTTATTTTGGTTTTTTACATTTACCGGGACAAATCATTTAAAAATTAAACATGGAAAAAAGAATAAATGAACTGGAAAGAAAAATTAAAATTTTGGAAATGTATGTGGATAATTTGCAGGATAAAATTGAACGGTTAAAAAGGCAGTCCCCCGAACCCCCAAAGAAAGAAAGCAAAAAAATAATCATGACCCCCAAATAAAAAAGGGCTGCACAACTGCAACCCTTTTAACGTTCAAATGTGTTATTCTGGCAAAAGAATAACAATTCAAATTTAAGCATTAATTTTTTTCCCAGAAAACACGTTTTTTAAAAATGGTTGACCAAATGTTGACCAAAAAAGAAAACGAACACCCTTAAAGCATTCGTTTTCAGTTTATTGTATTTTCCCCTTGTGAACCTGGAGGGACTCGAACCCCCAACCTCCTGATCCGTAGTCAGGTGCTCTATCCAATTAAGCTACAGGTCCTTTTATTTTCGCTTCCTTTAAAGCGCTGCAAATATAATACAATTTAGAGAAATCCTGCAAACTTAGGGGAATGAATCTTAATCGTACTTTTCCATTTTATCGTCAATGGTTACATCCTGTTCAAATTCAACCTGTATCTTCAGGTTGGTGATCATTCTTTCCGTGCCGGCATCGTGGCAGGCCTGATGTATCGTCTCCATCAGTCCCGGAAATTCCTCATAAGAACACTCCACAACCGTCTCAAACGGACAAACCCTGTAGGCAAATCCCAACTTCTGAATGGCTTCTATCGCACCATCCACCAAATTATACTTCACTTTTCCATCCGCCTCAGGCAAAACCTGAACCGCCACATTGATTTTATTCTTCTTCCAGTTCATGGCCACCTATAGCTCTCTTATCTTTATTTAACATTTTGATTATCTCTCCCCGCGACAGTACCTTCACATTGGTAATGATCATATCATCTTCCAAAAAACCGCCATATTGGTTGCATTCACCAATCACATTATTAAACACTTCTTTAATGTCGGTATCCAGGGGTAACAACAACAGAGAAGTAGAAAATCCTTCGAAAAAATCGATGGACTCAAAAACCCCTTCCACCTTATCCAGTGCAAAAACAAGCTCATTTCGTAACAACTTCTGCTGGGTAGCATCAAGCAACGATTCCCGGTCACGGTTAATAAAAACTACATAATACCTCAATTTCTTATCCTTTCCGCCCAGGCCGGTAGAGATAAACACCTGCTTCTCGTCGAGCAGGGAACTCTGCAGCAACATGCGGCTCTCCTGCATCGCCAGAACACCCCAGTCCCTCAGCCCCTCATCCGGGTTTTCGAGGAATTTTTCGATGGTACGGTAGGCTTTTACTTCATCAATGGAAGCAATGGCCGATAATATCTCCTTCTTCCGCTCTTTTGTTGTCTCAGGCAAAAACAACTCCTCCCGGTTTTTAAAACACTCTTCCCCTTTCTCTTTTTCCCTGACCTTCTTCGAAAACTCGAAATACGCCATCTGGTCTTCAATGGCTATCTGCTCTTCCAGGATACTGAAATTCCCGGATAACTCTTCCAGCGCTTTCTGTATGTTCGTGTAATACTTATCTTCTTCCATCAGAACAAAGTTAAACAACAAAAATAAACTCTTGGTGTCACTTGACGAAAATTTAAAACTATTTTAAATAAATGGAATTTAAATATCTTTGTATTCTTATTTTTATTTAATTTAAATATAAAAACAAAAGGGGATAGCCAGGCGTGAAGTTGAGCGAAGTTAAATATCAGGAAACAGTAATCATCACCAAAGTCCTT
This sequence comes from uncultured Tangfeifania sp., assembly GCA_964436325.1. Classification (GTDB taxonomy): domain Bacteria; phylum Bacteroidota; class Bacteroidia; order Bacteroidales; family Prolixibacteraceae; genus Tangfeifania. The sequence goes on along the minus strand of CAYTDH010000369.1, from coordinate 2,948 downwards.
GGACACGGGTCTTTTCGGAAACGCATCACCGAAATGGGATTCGTCAAAGGCAAAGAGGTAAAAGTCATCAAAAATGCCCCGTTTAAAGGGCCTTTTGAATTCAAGATTCTGGATTACAACATTTCATTACGAAAATCAGAAGCGGAGCTGATTGAAGTGGTTCCGGTTAAAGAGTTTGAAGCGAAGCAGAACGGCAGCTACGAAGGGGTCATTGACCGGAAAATTAAACTGGTCAACCAATCGGAAAGAACCCGGACCATCAATATTGCCCTGGTGGGGAACCCCAACTGTGGAAAAACCACCCTCTTCAATTACATTTCTGGTTCCAGGGAGAAAGTGGGGAACTATGGAGGTGTAACGGTGGATATTCATAAAGTCTCCTTTAAAAGTAAGGGATACACCTTCAACTTTTTCGACCTGCCCGGCACCTACAGCCTGACGGCTTATTCAAAAGAAGAGATATTTGTCCGGCAATTCATTTATGAGCAAACCCCTGATATTGTCATCAATGTTCTCGATGCCACCAACCTGGAACGAAACCTCTTTCTGACCACCCAGCTTATCGATATGGATTTGCGCATTGTGGCTGCATTAAACATGTATGATGAGATGGAACGAAAGGAGATTACCTTTGATTACGATGAGCTGGCGCATTTGCTGGGCGTTCCTTTTATTCCCACCATCAGTTCCAAAGGAATCGGGCTGGAAAAACTCATCGAAAAAGTTATCGAAGTATTTGAGGGGAAGGACAAAATCACCCGGCACATTCACATCAATTACGGAAGCGACCTGGAAGAATCTATTCGGCGAATAAGAGAAAAAATCAGGGAGGATAAACCGATTACCGACAAGATATCTTCCCGTTTTCTCGCCCTGAAGCTCCTGGAGAAGGACAAACATGTCATTGAATTGCTGGAGCGTTATCCCAATTTCGAAGAGATAAAAGCAACCACCGAAAAAGAAATTCAAAAAATTGAAGCGCTCCAGAACGAGGACAGTGAAAATGTCATCACCGATTCAAAATATGGATTTATTGCCGGAGCGCTAAAGAGCACCTTCAAAAATCCTTACCGGCAGCAAAAGACGAACTCGGAAAAGATCGACCGGGTACTTACCAATCGTTTTTGGGGCCTTCCCATATTCATCGGAATCCTGTTTCTCATGTTTTATTCTACATTCAACCTTGGAGCCTATCCTATGGAATGGATTGACATGGGAGTGGTCGCTTTGGGCGAGTTGGTCTCTTCCCTCATGCCGGATGGAATGTTACAGGACCTGATTGTCGACGGGATAATTAACGGGGCAGGAAGTGTGCTGATTTTTCTTCCCAACATCCTTATCCTTTTCTTTTTTATCTCGCTGCTCGAAGAATCGGGATACATGGCCCGTGCTTCGTTTCTTATGGATAACATCATGCACCGGTTTGGTCTCCACGGAAGGTCATTCATTCCGCTGGTCATGGGCTTCGGGTGCAATGTACCTGCCATTCTGGCCACCCGCTCCATGCGCAACAGGGGCGACCGGCTCCTGACCATGCTGATCATTCCCTTCATGTCGTGCAGTGCCCGGCTTCCGGTATATATCCTCATCATTTCGGCCTTTTTCGAAAAATTTCAGGCCCTTATCCTCATCGGCCTTTACGCTGCCGGAATTGTGGTGGCCTTTTTAACAGCACAACTACTGAATAAAACGGTATTCAAAAACAAGGAAACCCCTTTTGTCATGGAGCTCCCCTCCTACCGGTTACCTACAGTTCGAAACCTTATTTACCATATGTGGGATAAAACCCAACATTACATTAAGAAAATCGGATCGATTATTCTTATCGGGGTAATTATTATCTGGGCGTTGGGATATTTCCCCCGGGAAACAGCACAGACTGCCCAAATCAAAAACCAGATAGCTGCCATTGAAAATAATGAGAACATCGATCGTCCTGAAAAAGTTCAGCAGATAACCCGGCTGGAGCATCAACTCGAGACCGAACGGCTGGTGGGATCGTACCTGGGAAGAATTGGTCATTTCATCGTGCCGGTCATGCGCCCCCTTGGTTTCGACTGGAAAATGAGCATCAGCCTGGTAGCAGGTCTTCCCGCCAAAGAAATCATTGTAAGCACGATGGGGGTCCTTTATCAAACCCAGGAATCGGAAGAAAGTGTCAACCTCCAGACCAAACTGCAAAATGAAGTCCACGAATCGGGAAAACGGAAAGGTCAAAAAGTCTTTACCATCCCCGTCGCACTGGCTTTTCTGGTATTTATCCTCATCTATTTCCCTTGTGTGGGGGTGATTGCTGCCATCAAAAATGAATCGGGTTCATGGAAATGGGCAGCCTTTGTCGTGGTGTATACCACTTCACTGGCATGGATTGGTGCGTTTATTGTCTATCATCTGGGAAATTTACTGATGTAATATGATTCAGGAAATCATAACAACCCTCATTGTTGCCCTGGCTGTCTTCCTGGCTGTCAAAAAAATCCGGAAAAAACTAAACCCGACGAAAAAAAAGAAGCAGGAAGAATCCACCGCTGGAAAATCAGGCGCGACTTCCAAGTGCGGAACCTGTACTGCTAACTGTATATTCAGAGATGCTCCGGAATCGGTTCTTAACAATAATCACGATGCATGTCCGGAAAAAACGTCGTCATAAATATTCTATTTTTAGCTTTTGCAAAAAATCATTTTATTATCTCTTTAATACCCTAATATAGCCAACAGAGGTTCGCTCAATCCTATGGTCCTCCCCTTCCTGAAAGGGTGACAACAAGATCGTTGTTGTCATGGTTGCCTTTGTTATCTTGGTTATCTTGGTTGTCATTGAATTTGCCGCCAGGCAAATCTTTTCGTGTTCATTCGTGAAATTCGTGGTTAAGAAGAGGTTGTCAGGGAGATCGTTGTTGTCATGGTTATCATTGTTATCTTGGTTGTCGTGGTTCTCATTGTATTTG
>CAYTDH010000368.1:0-4864 GCA_964436325.1 uncultured Tangfeifania sp. | reverse complement strand
ATTATATTTTTTTATAATCTTTGATAGATCAATTTATTTTGATTTGCCAATTACCACAACAGGATTGTCAGAATAATTAATGTTTTTTAAATTTTGTAAATGGATTGGTAATTTTTTTATTAATTGAGGATTCTTTTCAAACCATTCAATAATTTCAAGAGGAGACAGATAGCCAACCAGTTCACTTGTATTGTGGTTTATTGAAAGAGGTCGAAATTCGGCAAAACCATCAATGTCATTTTTAAATCCACAATTTTTTTTGTTTTTAATATTTGAAACACTACACTTTCCCTCTTTTTTGTCATAAATACAAAAATGCGTTCGTTCCTTAAAAGACAACGTAAAAAATAAAAAATTGCTATTTTCAAATATATTTGAGATAAAATGATATTCAGCTGTTTTAAAGGTTTCTCTCTCTTCATAAGGAGGGCTAAATTTCCCCGATTTAAAAATAAATCTCGGTTCTAAATTATTTATTCTAACTTCAAATAAAGTGTCGCTTAAATATTCTTTAAAAAATAGTCGTTCATCATATTTGTAAAACCAACTATCATTATAAGGCAATTTTCTATACTTTCCTTTAATTTTATTGTACTTCTGATGATTGGGGAATATCTTTACAATTTTCTTATCTTTCTGATTATATAGTACGATCTTTCTATTTTCATCTCCACTTTGATTAACGATATATGATGCAAACAAGGTTTCACTTAAAGGTGTTGTATTTTTATATTCGTATGGGATGTCTACTGAAGAAATTACTTTGTTATCAAAGGAATAACCAATTAATTTATTATAGGCAGTTGCGTAAATAACATTATTTTTAAAGTCAACACTGCCAACCGATCTGGTTGCCCAATATGCATTAGGGCCCCTGCCATATTCCCCAATTTCTTTTATAAATTCTCCGGTTTTTCTATCGAATAAAAATATTTGTTTAAAGGAAATACAAATTATTACTGAATCATTAACATAAAATTTTGGACTACCTCCAATCATATGATTTCTCTCGCTTGATAGTTTTATGTATTCGAAACTTGAAACTATTTTACCTGACTCTATTTGATTTGTTGACTTCAGTGCATCGTTTAAATCTAACATTATTGGATTTTCACTGTTGTTCTGTCGATATCCAAATAGAGAAATTATGAACATAAGAATATAAACTAAATTCATGTTAAAACTTTTTAATGGGCTGTCACAAAAGGATTTTATATTCAGATAGATATCTGAGAATATTTCATGCTCCCAACTCCCCAGAACATAAATCTTATTGGACAGCCCTATTATTAATTATATTGCATTACATTCTCCGTCATGTCCTTCCCAGCATAAATTATCAAGGTATCTGTCAATAGCCCATGATTCTAGTAAGACATCTTCTTCAAAATATATTGTACCACCATCGGAGCAAGTACAGTGATACCAAGAAGCCCCACCCCTCAAGTTTATCAGTTCATTTTTTTTAATTTTCTTTTCAGGATTAATCGATAACTTTCTTAATTTCTTCATTTTTTAAAGATTTTAAATTAAACATTCATTCAAAGCCTTGTTTATCATTTCAAAGGCAGGAATATTTCATTCCTCATTTGTTTAAATATTTATCTTTGTCACATCACCTCATTTCTTTATTAAAGGAAAGGGTAGGCAGGAAGCAGCTATTTCTGTAGGCGAAGGCTTCCTGCCTTTTTTGTCCGTCAGTTAACAGACAATCTTTTCCTGGTTAGTATTATAAATTTCATTTTTCAAAAATCATTTTCAACGGATTAATAAACCTGTAGATCAACCGCATCTCTTTGGTTATTATTTCAGCTGTGCTATTCATTCTCTAAATCAGCTTTAGTTGTTTTCATTTTTTTAGTTTTACCAGCATCAGCACCGGATTATCATTTTCATCTAAACTATTGGCAAGTTCTTCTAATTCTTTTTTCTTTTCAGGATATTTGGGATTTGATTTTTTAAAATGTTTTGCACGCACATGTTCTTTCAATTGGTAAGGAAATACTATTTGAACTAAAAACTGTTGACTATTAGAAAAAAATGAATACTGAGGATAAAATGAAATTCCACCATCAATATTATTTGAAATCCCTTGCATTTGATTATTAGATTTTTGCCGATATATTTCATTATTTTCCTTGTTGAGCACAGCAATATCCTGGTGCTTATTTATACCATTATACATTATAAATAAATAATCATCTGTTTCAAGAAATTTTTTAGGGATAAAATATTGAGGGCGTTCTGATAATTTTTTTGGATTTTCATATCGGTGAATATCGTTTATAAATGACTTATGGTTATAACGATATCTATCGTTTTTAATAATGTAACTCGGAAAATAAGATTTATCAGTGATACAAAATATTGTGTCATTAAACTCTTCGAAATAATATACATTTTCATTGAATTTATATGTTATAACGGAGTTACTCCGTGCTATAAAAAAAGGAAAATTAAAATTAACCGAATTATCTTTTTTAAAAATCACATTTCCTTTTTTGTCGGTAATAAACCAGTTATATTCAGATTGACCAGAAGTATTCCCAATCATAATAACGACCTTATCCTTATTTAAAACTCTAATCTTGTATTGGTCTGGGGAAAACGAAATTTTAAACGAAGAAACTTTATTACCATCATACGAATAGTTTAGAACTTCCCTGGATTTATTCAGTACGTGAATCATCTTTTCTTCTGCATTTACATCAAACTGACTACCAACAGTATACTCATTCGGACCACGACCAATTTTGCCAATTTCGTTTAAAAATTTGCCACTAACAGAATACCTGTAAATACCTGCTTCAGGTGAATGAATAAAAATGTTATCTCTGCAGATTACAAGATTATCAATTATACCGATAGTTTTCTTTGAATCAAGTGATATATAGGTTACTTCGTCTGTAAAGGTGGATAGCAACAACTGTTTATCAATAAAAGAACTGTAGGAAATACTTTTATTTTGAGAAAATAATAAATTAGAAAAAAAGAAAGATAAGATTAAAACTAAAAAGTAATTTTTCATAATTAATTCTGATTTTAAATTCAAACATTTTGTAAGGCCTATTAAAAGCATTATTATGAGTTTTTATATACCTTTCATATAGTGTTTATATGTTATAAAAATGCAAACTCACGTCTTTAAGGTTTATAGAATTTTCTAATAATATTAATTAATAACTTCGTGAGTTTGCATTTAAATAATAATAACTACGGATTACAAGTCGTACACCATGTTGAATATCCTCCAGAACCAAAAGCGACAATACATCGGTTTAGCGCCAAATCATAATCAGAACCATCACATACTGATTGAGGTGGATTCCATAACGAACCAACAACCCCTGTATCATTATTATGACATATTTGACAAGGCATAGGATCCAATCCATAACCACCTCTCAAATTCACCAACTCATCATTCTTTATCACCTTTTCAGGATTGATTGAAAATTTTCCTAATTTTTTCATAACATTCTAAATTTTAAGTTATTTACTAATTATTTACAACTTGTTCTGCATCTCTGCATATTCCCGGGTTAACACCGCTTCGTCAAGGTTGGCAGTCTTTGCGGATTTGTTTTAACTTTGCCGTTTCACCTCCTCTCCTTATTAGAGGAAAGGGCAGGCAGGAAGCGGAAAGATGATATTGGTAAAAGCTTCCTGCCTTTGCTTTCCATCGGATTATTTATTAAAAATCATTTTTAACGGATTAATAAACCGGTATATCAAGCGCATCTCTTTGGTAATAATTTCGGCTGTGCCATCCATCTCCTGTACCAGTTTTAGTTGTTCACTGTAGCTGGAAATCATTCCTTCGTTTAGCCTAATTTCCACAATGTAGCCTTGTTCCTCGGGCACCAGCGAAACCGCGCTCACATTCCCTGTCAACATCCCATGTTGCATGTAAGGGTATCCCGCAAGTTTTACATGCACCGGCTGCCCTTTTTCCACTTTGCCAATGCCTGACGACGGCACTACGGCACGGCAAATCACTATTGAACTATCAGCGGGAACTACGGTAGCCAGCCGTTCACCCGCCTTCACCACATGGTTTTCGCTCCAAAATTTTGTAAGGGTTACCTTCCCGTCAATGGGACTTGTCAGCAGGTAGTTGTCTTTCCATGCTTTAAACTGGTTTTTCAGCGTTCGGATATCGTTTAAAATATCCATCTCAAACTGTTTGATATTGGTGTGGTGCTGCTCCTGCAATTCCAGCAGCGAGCGTTCCTGGTTTATCATTGTAATTTCGGCCGATTTCAGTGAGGCCACAAAACCGGTATAACTGCGTTCCGACTGAATAACCCGTGCTTCTGCCTCTTCAATCTGCGACTCGGAAACACCGCCTTTATCCAGCAGGCTTTGGTGGCGTTTCAATCCATTTTTGCTTATTTCGAGTTCCTGTTCCATCATATCCTGTTGCTTCAATGAAAGCTGAAAATGCTCCTGCTGCTTTTGCATCTGGCGGCGTAACAGTTCTGTTTTTTCAGGAAGATAGTTTTCTGCGAGGTAATCACGGTAACTTTCCCTGTGGTTGCGCCACCGGCTGTAGTTATCCTGCAGTTCTCCCAGTACCAAATTCTTGGGCAGTAGGATTCCCAGGCTGCTTCTTACGTCAGAGGTATCGATTTGCGCCAGCGCTTTCCCGGCTTTACGAAAATCTGCCAGGCTAGTGGAATTTTTTATCAGGGCAATTTCTTCTCCCTGTTTTATTTGCCGGCCATCGGAAACAAACCAGCGGGCAATGCGCCCCGATGATTGGGCAATAATAGGCGCTGGCGGGCTGTTAGTCGTTATAACCAGCGGCGCCGAAACAATCTCTTTAAATGCAAAAAAGTAACTACCCACAATAATGGAAGCA